>JBJTSL010000209.1:0-3710 GCA_046076625.1 Allobrachymonas sp. | reverse complement strand
AACTGATAGCCGTAGCCAAAACCCGGGCCGGCTTCGTTCACGCGAAACCCCGGCGGCAGCAGAGCGGAATCGGTGGCTTGCAGCAAATAGGCTTTGGGAATGACTTGGCGGCCATCGCGTTCGCCGTCGCGCGCGAGCAGCATGCCTAAGCGCGCGTAGTCGCGGGCAGTCGCGTTGAAGCCGCCGCCGCAATATTCAATGCCCTGCCAGCCCACCAGCCAAGACGCTGCGGCCTGCGCACCCATCGGCTTCCACAGCCAATCGCTGGTGAGCTCACTCACGCTGCGTTTCGTCGCCCCGTGCAGCACATGACACAACACCTGAGTCTCGCCAGTCGCATACTTGAATCGCGCGCCCGCAGGCGCATCTTGTGGTCGACGCGTGGTCAGCACGGAAGTCGGGTTACCTCCACGATGCACACGAAACAGCGCGCCCCAAAGATCAGCCACGTCGTCGCGCCCGCCGTAGTCTTCCTGCCAACGCACGCCCGATCCCATGAGGAGGAGGTTTCGAATCGTCGCCGCGCCATAGGCGCTGCCCTTGAGCTCTGGCGCATAGGTTTCAGCGGTATCGTCGATCGATTTGATGCTGCCCTGCTCTAGCGCAATACCCACCAGCAGGGAAGTGATGCTCTTGGCCATAGAGAAGCTGATGAAGCGCTGATCGGCGCTTCGGTCGTATTGATAGCGCTCAAAAAGGAGCTCGCCGTTTTTCACGATGAGCAAGCTGGTCACACGCTGGCGTTGCAGGTAATCTTCCAGAGTGCGGGTTTGCCCTTCAAAGGTGTAGCGAATCTCAGGCACGGCTGGGCCTGCCTTGAGCTGCCAAACATCAGTGCCGCGCGCCACAGGCTTGCTCGGCATGATCTCGTCTAAAGCACTGAAGCTGCCAATTTTTCGGTTTTCGGCAGTGATGTCGTGCGGCGACCCTCGCGGATAGCCCGCTGCCTTGCCCAAAGCGTCCTCGTCGGGCGCGGCCACGGACAGGCCCGCCACAAAAGCCAAAGCAGCTATAAACGCGCCACGCAGACCCACGCTGAGCCACCGCATACTCAATTGCGACCAAGGCAGCGACAAAAACGTCTCCATATTGCTCCGATACATCCAAAACCTCACCCTTTGTCTGGCATTCACACAACAGACTCGGTTTCATCGTAGCACGAGGCTACAAAGCTGACCGCTCAAGCTTACTATGCATTTCATAGCACTCCACGCAGTATCTATGCCGGCGATGTGGCGATTTCACTCACAAATTCAATGGCCAATTATCGCGGAATCCAGAGATTTCCCAGCAAAACCAGCCTCTTCCCGGCATAGAATCTTCGCAGAGTGCTACCAAAAACATAGTAGCGACCGCTATTCCCCCAACCGCTGAAAACCCACCCCCTGCCACCCCACATCCGCATTCGCCCCATCCAGCCCAGCGACTTTGCGGCTTGGAAGCCGCTACTGCGAGCTACAACGCTTTCTAGGGCCGCAAAGGCGCAACTGCCTTGCACGATAAGCTCTGCCCGATCAGATCACGCAGGCCCCTCTCCAATGCTTCTTTGCGGCGCTTTTTGGGGCAGTGGCGAGCCCGTGCATGCCTTGGTGGCCACGGCGCGAGATGCGTCAAGCCAAGCTGGGAGCGAGCAGCTCGTTGGCCTGGTGCACTGGCCAGCCCACCGCAGCACCACGCGGCTGCATGACGTGTGCTACCTGCAAGACCTATTCGTCGCCCTCCCCGAGCATCGCGGCCAACGCATCGCCGCAGACCTCATTGCCGCCGTGTACACCGCCGCTGGCGAGCGCCCGGATGTTTCGCTCTGGCGGCGTGCGCCGCGCTTTTTGGCGGGATGGATGGGCTCGCAAGGCGACAACCCAATGGCCGCAGCCATTGGGGCGAAGACTTGTGAGGCCAGACGCCCGCGAAAAAGATGCGGAGCATGCTGGCAGGGCGAAACATCCGGGCCAGGCAGCAGCCGCGTTGACTGGACCACCCATACCACCAACACCAGCGGCCGCGCCGCCCGCGACAAACTCGCCAAGCATGCGGGGTTTATCGTGTATTCGCATGAGCTTTAGGCGGTCGCCAGTGAACCCACTACAAACAAAGTAATTTGACACTCGGATTTAACGTAGCTACAATAAATAAATGCAAATCCAGTTCGATCCCTCAAAAGACTCGGCCAATCAAGCCAAGCACGGGGTGTCGCTCTCGATGGCGGGCGAACTGGATTGGGAAGCTGCGTTGGTATGGGTTGACGAGCGGTTTGAGTATGGCGAGGCGCGCATGATCGCGCTGGCTCCGCAAACTGGCATCCTGTACTACGTGGCATTTGTAGATCGTGGCGAGGTGCGCAGGGTGATTAGCCTGCGCCGCGCCAATTGTCGTGAGGTGAAACACTATGTCCAAACAACTTAAGCGCCCGCCCATCCTCATGCCCTCGGTGCAAGAGGACAAAGCCATCACAGCCGCCGCGAAAAGTGACCCTGATGCGCAGCCGCTCACGCCCAAGCAGCTCGCAGCCATGGTGCCGATGAAAGCGCTGCGCGGGCGGCCCAAATCAAGCAACGCCAAACAACTGGTCTCCGTGCGCTACAGCCCTGAGGTGCTGGCCTATTTCAAATCCACTGGCGAAGGCTGGCAATCGCGCATGGACGGCGCGTTGCGCGAGTACGTGGCGCAGCATTCGCGCAGCGCGTAGCGCGTTGTTCCGCTCTCAATTCAATAGTACCCTACGCAGCATCCATGCCGACTAGATGCCAATTTCTCTCAAAACAGCCGACTTATCGCAGCATCGCCAATTTCAAGCCAAATCAGCCTCCGCCCGGCATAAAATCTGCGCAGAGTGCTATTGAATTTGTAGTCATTGTTCTGCGGGCTTACTTTTTTGCCGTACCGAGCTTTTCTGCCTTCGGCTTGGATTTATCGTCAGGTATGACAAAACCAATCGGTCGTTTATGCACTTCCGGCGTGGCCAGCAAACGCTGCATAGCCTCGATGAGCTCGCCAATAGAATCATCATGCTTGGAGACCTTGCGCTCCAGCGCATGCAGTTTCTGGGATAGCTCCCGATTCGTTGCCAGCATAGAGCGAAGCTCGACAAACGCCTGCACCACATAGATGCTGAGCTGTGTCGCACGCTGCGAATTGAGCACCATAGAAGCCATGATTGCGCCGTGTTCGGTGAACGCCAGAGGCGCATAACGGCGGCCTCCGTAGCCACCTTTCAAACTTGAGGTTGCAAATTGCAACCTCAAGTTGGCGAACTCATCCTCGTCCAGTTGGAACATGAACCCCGCAGGAAAGCGCGCCAAATTGCGATTGACCTGCTGGTTAAAGCGTTTTGTCGTTTCGCCATAGAAAGCGGCCAAGTCAGCCTCCACCCGGCATAAAACATGCGCAGAGTACTATTCAATTCATAGTAAACACCGCCTAAAGCCAGCCGTCCCATGCCGCCCCACATCAGCATCCGCCCCATTCAGCCCAGCGACTTTGCGGCTTGAAAGCCGCTTTGGGATGGCTATAACGCTTTCTATGGCCGCGAAGGCGCGACTGCTCTGCCAGATCAGATCACGCAGGCCACTTGGCGGCGCTTTTTTGACAGCGGCGAGCCCGTGCATGCCTTGGTGGCCACGGCGCGAGATGCGTCAAGCCAAGCTGGGAGCGAGCAGCTCGTGGGCCTGGTGCACTTGCCTAGCCCACCGCAGCACCACACGGCTGCATGA
>JBJTSL010000208.1:0-3834 GCA_046076625.1 Allobrachymonas sp. | reverse complement strand
GATGGCTACGAGCCCCACAAAGGCGAGATTGCCAGCCGTAAAAACGGTGTGCTGATCTCTATGGACGATGGTGAAATCTTCACTTACGCCTTGGGTAAACTCGATGACCGTGGCCGCATGTTCGTGCGCGCGAATGACCCTGTGTATGAAGGCATGATTGTGGGTATCAACAACCGTGACAATGACCTTGTCGTCAACGCCACCCGCACCAAACAGCTCACCAACTTCCGTGTGAGCGGCAAAGAAGATGCCATCAAAATTACGCCGCCAATTCAGCTCACGCTGGAATATGGCGTGGAGTTCATTGAAGACGACGAGCTCGTCGAAATCACGCCCAAATCTGTACGCCTGCGCAAGCGTTTCCTGAAGGAGCATGAGCGCAAAAAAGCCAGCCGTGACGCATGAAACTCACTCATTCTCGCGCCGTGCTGTTGATGATCGCGATCACCCTGATGTGGTCGATTGCGGGCGTGGTCACGCGGCAGTTGGAATCGGCGCGCAGCTTTGAGACGACGTTTTGGCGCAGTTTGTTCACGGTGATTTCTCTGCTGGTGATCTTGCCGCTGTGGCAGGGGCGGAGCGTGTTCAAGACCTTTCATTGGAAGAGCCCTTCGTTTTGGATCAGTGGCGTGTGCTGGAGCGTGATGTTCCCAGCCTTCATGGTGGCACTGACCTTGACCAGTGTGGGTAATGTGCTGGTGACGATGGCGGTCGGCCCGCTGCTCACGGCCTTGATCGCGCGCGTGTTCATTGGCCACAAGCTGCCAACTCGCACTTGGGGCGCGATTGCCGTGGCCTGCGCGGGCATGGCGTATATGTTTGGCCAGCAGCTCGATTTGCAGCAAAGCGGTGCGGGTTTGGGCATGCTGATTGCGTTTTGCGTGCCGCTGGCTGGCGCAATTCACTGGACAGTGGTGCAGCGTGCGCACGCGCACGGGCAAGAGCTGGATTTTGTGCCCTGTGTGTTGATTGGTGCAGTGATTTCTAGTCTTGTGACGCTGCCTTTATCATTTCCTTTTGCGGCCACGGGCCAAGACGTGAGCTGGCTGGCCATGCTGGGTCTGGTGCAACTGGCCATTCCCTGCGTACTCGCCGTGGTCTGCGCCAAGGTTCTCAAAGCGCCTGAAGTCTCGCTGCTGGCTTTGCTCGAGGTGATTTTTGGCATCCTCTGGGCTTGGCTGTTTGCGGGCGAAGTGCCTACGCAAGCGGTGTTGATTGGCGGAGTGCTGGTGATTGGGGCGCTGATTGCTAACGAGGTATTGGGTTGGAAATCATCATGAATGAAGAAAATTTTGTGATCGTCGAAGAGCGTGGCAACGCCGGCCTAATAACGCTCAATCGCCCGAAAGCGCTGAATGCTCTGAACCTGCCTATGATTCGCACGATCACGGCGGCACTTTTGAAGTGGCGTGATCAAAGCCATATCAAGCTCGTGGCGATTCGCGGCACTGGTAAGCATGAAGGCGGCTACGCTCCGTTTGGCGCCTTCTGCGCAGGCGGCGATATTCGCTTCTTCCATCAAGCCGCGCTCGCTGGCGACCCCACGCTCGAAGATTTTTTCACCGAGGAATACAGCCTCAACCATTTGATCCACACCTACCCCAAGCCCTACATCGCCTTCATGGATGGCATTTGCATGGGCGGTGGCATGGGAATCAGCGGCCACGGCGGTGCCAACAGCATTCGCATCGTCACCGAGCGCAGCAAGCTGGCCATGCCCGAGACGATGATTGGCCTGTTTCCCGATGTGGGTGGTGGCTGGTTTCTCAGCCGCACCATGAATGCCACGCCGGGCATGGGCGAGTATCTCGCGTTGACGGGCGAACTCATGACTGCGCCTGACGCGATTGCTGTGGGCCTGGCCGATGTTCATTTGGAAGCTTCAAGTTTGCCCTCGCTGTGGGAGCAAATGCCTTTCAGGCAAGGCTCATATCGCAATGCGTTGAGTCAAATCGCTCTCAATTCAATAGCACTCGGCGAAGATTCCATGCCGGCGATTCTGCAAAATCGCTCAAAAATCGAGGCCTATTTCGGCACCGGTGAGTTGAAAGATATCATCACCCGTCTGCAAGCAGACAACTCGGACTGGGCGCAGCAGACGCTTGCCGCACTTCGCAAGCGCTCCCCGCTGATGCTGCACGTCACGCTCGAACTCATCCGCCGCGCCCGTAGCATGAGCTTGGCTGACGACTTGCGCCTTGAGCGCGATTTGGTGCGCCATTGTTTTCACACCCGCCATGTGCAGCGAAGCGGATCTGCCACTGAGACGGTGGAGGGCATTCGAGCCTTGGCCGTTGACAAAGACCATGCACCAAATTGGAATCCACCAAACTGGGATGATGTGTCGCACGAGATGGTGCAAGGCTTCTTTGCCAGCCCTTGGCCAGCTTCGGTGCATCCGCTGCGCAGCCTGTGAGCGAGCTTGGCATAAACCCTGCTTGTGTAAGTACGGATTGCCAGACGCATGCTATCGCGTTACAAACTAGCGGTCTGACAATATCAGGAGTGAGCCATGCAGCAATTTTCCAGACGCCTTCCTCTTAAGCTACTCGCGGGTGCCGCTGTGTCGGCCTTGGTTGGATCGGCCGCTTGGGCGCAGCCCAAGCCTGCCAACCGCAAAATCATCCTTGGTCAGTCTGTGCCCGTAACGGGCGCTGCCGACCAGATCGGCTTGGCCTACAGCGCGGGTGCCAAGCTGTTTTTCGCGGCCTTCAATGAGCGCAAAAACAATCCGGGCTATACCTTCGAGCAAAAAATACTGGACGACAGCTACGATGCCAAAAAGGCTGAAGCCAACACCAAGCAATTGATTGCAGACAAAGTGGATGCGCTCTTTGGCTATGTGGGCACGGCAAGCTCCGATGCCGCCGCAGTGGCCAAGGCGAGCGAGACAGTATTTTTCGCGCCCTTTGCAGGCTCGGACGCGCTGCGCGCCAAGGAGCAGACGCATGTGTTTCATGTGCGCCCGAGCTTGAGTGATGAGGCCGCTCGCATCGTGCGTCATTGCCAAACCTTGTCGCAAACGCGCATTGCGCTCTTGGCCGAAGACGATGCCATGGGACGCGCGGGCTTGGCCGCTGTGACGCAGGCTTTGGCCGATGCCAAGATGCAGCCTTTAGTTGCTTCGGCCTTCGTGCCGGTGAACAGTGACAAAGTGCAGCCCGCCGTGGCCAGCATCATGAAAGGGCAGCCGCAAGCGGTGTTGCAAGTGGCGCTGTTCAACAGCTCGGCGGCTTTCATTCGGCAAATGCGCAAGGCAGGCTACGCGGGTGCGTTCATGAATTTCTCGGTGGTCGGGCTTGATCCCTTGTTCACTGCTTTGGGCAAGGAGATTGGCGGGGTCGTGGTGTCGCAGGTGGTGCCATCGCCGCGCAGCGTCACGGTGCCGATTGTGAAAGAGTACCTCGCAGCCATCGAAACCTCGGATCAAACGCCGAGCTACGAAAGCTTAGAGGGCTTCATTGCCGCGAAAACTTTTGCAGAAGCTGTGCGCCGCGCAGGTGGCAAGAGCTTTGATTCAGTGGGGCTGCAAAAAACGCTGGCTGGCATGACGGACTATGACGTGGGTGGCTTCCGCGTGAACCTGAAGGCGGGTGTGCGCGATGCGGTACGCACGATTGATTTGGTGACGGTCACTTCTGATGGCAGGGTGCTGCGCTGAGTCGACTGCATGGTAGCGCTACGAAGCCACGCCCTCAATAAAAAACTTCACCCGTTTCACGCCTTGCCATTCATCGCTTTCCAAGCGAAAGGCGAGATGGGCTTTGGCGGGCAGGGGCTCAGTGCGACCGAACCAGATGCCATCGACGAGTTGGCCTTGGTGTTTGAGCTTGA
>JBJTSL010000207.1:0-2146 GCA_046076625.1 Allobrachymonas sp. | reverse complement strand
TTGGGAAACTGCGCCACGATGCCAATCGGCGTGAAATCCTTGTCGCTGTCGTAGGGCAGCTTGGGAAAAAGCGAGGGGTTAACCGCAAACGATGATGCATCCAGCAGCAGCGTGTTGCCATCCGGCGCAGCCTTGGCCACCTGCGCAGCTGCAATTTGGCCACTTGCACCAGGCTTGTTGTCGACAACGACGTTTTGCCCCAAATACCGCGACAGATGTGGCGCGATCAGCCGCGCCATCAAATCTGCCCCGCCGCCAGCGGGATACGACACGATCAGACTCACAGGGCGAGCTTGTGCCAAGCTCCATTGCGGCAAGGCGATGCTGGCCCCGCCTGCTGCCAACAGACTGCGGCGGCGCAAGCTTGATGAGTGTGCTTTCATGAGAGGTCTCCTTTGAAAATCATGTGATGTTGACGCTGTAATTGAAGGCAAAGGCGTCGCCTCGGCTGCTGCGCACTTCCACACAACGCCCTGCCCAATCGAAAGCCAAGCGCTGCACGATGGCGCAGGGATGCGCAGCCGGTAGTGCCAGCTGCTGCGCCTGCGCAGCACCCAATTGACCAAAACTGATGGTGTCACTGGCGCGGTGAATCAACACACCGCATAAATCGGCATACGCTGGATAGAGCAAATCTCCCCAGCCGGCGGGCTCAGAATCTGCCAGCGCCGAAAAACTGGGCAGCGGCAGCCAAATCTCCTCCAAAAGGCAAGGCTTGTTGGCAATCAAGCGCAGGCGCTCCAGCCGCAGCACAGGATGCGCTGGCGCAAGCCCCAAGCTTTGTGCTACTTGAGCCGGTGCGTTGCACACGCTGCGCTGCAGAATACGAGACTGCGGCGGCTGGCTCTCGGTTTGCCCAAAGCGGAAAAAACGCATCATCGGTGCGCCAGTCAGCGCTTGCTTCACAAAGGTGCCTCGCCCATGAATGCGTTCGATCAAACCTTCTTGCACCAGCATCTGCAACGCTTGGCGCATGGTGCCCAAAGCCACCTCGTATTGCCGACTCAACTCTTGTTCCGCCGGCAGCGCCACGCCCGCCGCCCATTCTCCGCTTAACACGCGGCCGCGCAAACCTTGAGCCAGCAAGGCGTACCGGCGTTGCCCCGGATCGGGTGGGGGCAATTGAATCAATTGGGCAACTGGCATCATGCGCTCTAATGTACTTTAGAACTCTAGATGACTTATGCGTGTTTACCCGAAATCATGGTGTATTACATGGTTTTTAGGTTCTTATTCATAGCCAAAAAACCATTTAATCTTGATTGAAGTTTGCAATACAGTCTGGTGCATGGAAAAGCCACGCGCCGTTCTTTTTGATGCCTATGGCACGCTGTTTGATGTGTACAGCGTGAGCTTAGGCGCGGAGCAGTGGTTTCCGGGGCAGGGCACGGCGCTAGCGAAGCTGTGGCGTGACAAGCAAATTGAATACTCGCGGCTGCTGACCACCAGCAATCATGGTGCACATTACGAGCCGTTTTGGAGTGTGACGGAAAAAGCGTTGCGATATGCTATTGAATTCATAGCATTGGGCACAAATTCTATGCCGGCGAATGGCCAATTTGGCTCCAAAAATGAGCTGGTAGATATCGATAAAGCAGTTTTTGCCTTGATGAACCAATACCGCCATCTGTCCGCCTATCCTGAAAACCGCGAAGTGCTCGCAGAGTTGAAAAAGCGCGGCATCGTCACGGGCATCTTGTCAAACGGCGATCCGGCGATGCTCGATGTGGCGGTGAAATCCGCCGGGCTACAAGATGTGCTCGATCACGTCATCAGCGTGGACAGCATCCGCAAATACAAAACCCATCCCGATGCCTACGCGCTGGGCTCGAATGCCACCGGCCTGCAACCCAAACAAATGCTTTTCGTCAGCTCCAATGGCTGGGACGCGATGGCCGCCACTTGGTATGGCTACCGCACGCTCTGGGTCAACCGCGCCAACCTGCCACCTGAGCAAATTGGCCCCACACCTACACGCACTGGCTCCAGCCTGCGCGATGTTTTTTCGTTTTTCTAACTCCTTTTGTTCAATTCCTCCATCTAAGAGCCCACCATGACCTTACGCACATCAAAGCATTCCCTGCAAGTTTCCACTAACTTACATGACTTCATTGAGCAACAAGTCCTGCCCGCCGCTGGCGTGAAG
>JBJTSL010000206.1:0-3376 GCA_046076625.1 Allobrachymonas sp. | reverse complement strand
CTCCTGCATCTGTTGAACATGAGCCAGACTGTATCGGAGACGATTTGCTTCGCGCGCTTCATGCAGGCATGCGCCGCATGGGGCTGGAAAGCCCTGCGCAGCATTGGCTAGAGCGGGCGACTGTGCCAATCGATGCGAAGCAACAATTGGTAGGGCAAGTGATTCAGGCGCGGGGCGTATCTGCCCTACTGCAATTGGGGCAGGGTGTGCATGAGCAAGGGCAGTACGACAGCTTGATGCCCTTGCTCATGCATCCCGGCCAGCCCCTGCGTTTGCTGCAAGTGTGGCTACGCCTTGAGCGCTATATTCATTCCAAACATCGCATTACCCAGCAAATCCTCACGCCGCAATCTGTGTTGCATCAGCACATTTCCATTAAGCCAGATTCCGCGCCAAGCTCCGCTGAGGATTTAGTAGTGCTCAGTGTATTGATTGCACTGCTAGAAAACGTAGGCTGCAAGAAAGTACATGCCGTGCTTGGCTATGATCTGGCTGTGTGGCCTTGGCAAGATGCTCCTTATCAACAAGCTGCATTGAAGAAAGCGTTTCTCACGAGGCAGACATTTGAATGGCAATTGAGTTGGGAGAAGCTCGCTGATCAATCGGTGGATGATCACTCAGCACCCCTGCTCAGAAATCCTGCGGAATCTGATGGCTTAACTTCACGCTTACAGCAATGGGCAACACAGACTCTGAGTGAAGCGCTTTCTATCGAGGTTGCGGCGCAGACTATGTGCATGAGTACACGCAGTTTGCAACGCAAATTGAATCAAGAGGGTGTGCGTTATGTGGACATTATCGCGACTGCACGTGCAGAGCGAGCCTCCAAGCTGCTTTGTGAAAGCAAGGCCAGTCTTGCTGAAGTCGGTTTCGCCTCTGGCTACACCGATCAAGCGCACTTTTGTCGTGATTTCAAGCGGCGTGTCGGCATGACACCGCTGCGTTATCGCGAGTACTCATTGAGTTAAGAAGAATAGGAATGGAATCCGTTTGCAGTCACCGACATGATGCATCCACCGTAGCAAAATAAAGGAGGATGCGGCGTAATCAACTTGTCGGAGGCAAACAAGACTTGATGCCGCCGGGGGACATTTGCGGAGGTGGGTGCGCCGTGGCGGTGGCTGGTTCAGCAAACACAGTCGCACGCAACAGAAAGAGCGCTACAGAAGCCTCGCTACAAATCGAAGGCAACAAAAAACCGCCCGAAGGCGGTTTCATGAATCGAGCAAATCGCGTCAATTACTTGACATGCTTGCCGATCAGGCCAGCCATCTCGAACATCGAGACTTGGGCTTTGCCAAACACTTCTTTGAGCTTGGCATCGGCGTTTACCATGCGCTTGTTCACAGCGTCTTGCAGCTTGTTTCTCTTGATGTAAACCCACAGCTTGGAGACGATCTCGGTGCGTGGCAGAGGCGCTGCGCCCACCACGGCGGCCAAAGCGGCGCTGGGGGTGAGAGCCTTCATGAAGGCTGCGTTGGGAGTGCGCTTTTTAGCAGGCGCTTTTTTCGCTGCTGCTTTTTTAGCTGGAGCAGCTTTCTTTGCAGGTGCTGCCTTCTTGGCAGGTGCCTTCTTCGCTGCTGCTTTCTTCGCAGGAGCTTTCTTGGCCGGTGCGGCCTTCTTCGCAGGAGCTTTCTTCGCAGCGGCTTTTTTCGCTGGAACTTTCTTTGCAGTTGCCATGATTGAGGATCCTTATAGAGTTAATTAACTTGTCCTCTAGCAAGCGCCTTGCAGCTTTTGCTATCAGACAGAGCGGATGCTACTGTAAAAATAGCAATTTCTCCAGTGAAAAATGCATTTTTGCCAGATGAACAACGTGAATTTCCCTCTGGGAACGCAAAATTCCGCGCCGTGCTCACTTTTTTGGAGTATCTCCAGCGAGGGTTTTCAGCTTTGCCGCGAAGAACATCAACACCCCAAACAGGATTACCGCGCAGGCCAACCACTCATT
Source organism: Allobrachymonas sp. (assembly GCA_046076625.1). Lineage (GTDB taxonomy): Bacteria > Pseudomonadota > Gammaproteobacteria > Burkholderiales > Burkholderiaceae_C > JANMDU01. Next base: position 1,425 of record JBJTSL010000206.1, on the reverse strand, counting down.
TTTCTGAACGATTTCACCGCCCAGCCACACCCCTAAAAACAGGGCAATCACTGGGTTCACAAAAGCATAGCTGGTGGCCAAAACGGGCGACACATTCGCCAGCAAAAACAGATACGCGCTGAAAGCTATCAAAGAGCCAAACACGATCAGATAGCCCCAAGCGAGCACAGCGCGAGTATCCAGTGGCCAAGAAACTTTTTCACCCACTGCGAGAGAAATCACGAGTAACACCGCGCCGCCACACAACATTTCACTGGCAAAGCCCATTGGCCCGGGCGCGAGTGGCAGCTTGGTGGTTTGCAACACTGAGCCCAGCGACCAAGAAAAAGTCGCGCCAAACATCGCCAGCAAACCGATGGTTGAGAGGTTAAAACTCTTGCCTTGCACGAGCAAAATCACACCGCCAAAACCGACCAGCATGCCCATGATTTCCAGCTTTGAAGGCCGTTTGCCAAATGCCAAACCGATAAGCGCCACCATCATCGGAACGATCGCAATAAAGGTGGCAATCAGCCCCGAGCCGATGGTTTCAGAGGCCACTCCAACCAATCCCATGCCGCCGGCGAGCATCAAACTGCCCACGATGAGCGCGTTGCGCCAATACCACGCTGCACAACTGTTTTTCTTGAAGCTGGGCGCTTTTTCTCCTCTGAAATGCAAAAACGCCATGAGCAAAGCGCCCGCGACGACAAAGCGCGAGCCCATCTGGAAAAAGGGTGGAAAGCTGGCGAGCGCGAAGCGAATGGCCAAATAGGTCGAGCCCCAGACGAGATACACCGCAGCGAGGGCGGCACCGACCAGAGCGGTGGAGGGCTTGTGAAGTAATGCAGTGCTTGTTGTCATGCCAAGATTGTCTCAAGGCACTAGCCATGTCACCATGCAAAATTGAAGTTTAGACTTGAGTATCACCTTGAAATCAAAGGCCATATATGCAAAACACGGCGAATTCAGAAATCGACAGTTACGACACTCGCATCTTGGCTGAATTGCAGCGCGATGCCCGCATCTCCCTGAGCGAACTCGGGCGGCGTGTGCATCTTTCGCAGCCCGCTGTGGCCGAGCGCGTGAGAAAGCTGGAGTTATCAGGTGTGATCACGGGCTATCACGCGGCGGTCAATCCCGCGCGCCTTGGCTACGGCATCCGCGCCTTGGTGCGTGTGGGTCGTGCAGATTACGCCACAGTGCTCAAACGCGTGGAGCAATCGCCTGAGGTGATCAATGCGTTCCATGTGACCGGGGAAGACAGCTGGACGCTGGAAATCGCGGTGCAAGATGTGTCGCATCTGGATGAAGTGGTGACGAAGTTTTGTTTGTTGACCGAAACCTCCACGAGCATCATCTTGAACGCCCCGCGAGAAAATCAAGCCTTGCAGCCCGTGCGCCTCGTGCGCTCCTCGCAGGGCAATCCTGCAAAGAATTCAAGCA
>JBJTSL010000205.1:0-5078 GCA_046076625.1 Allobrachymonas sp. | reverse complement strand
AATTAAGTATTCATTTTTTAAGATTTCAGAGCTAAAAATGCATCAAAAAGTATACATTGAGGAGTTGGCGGATGTTTCACACCATGAGAACTAGCCAAGCCAAACACCCAAGCCCACAGCCCAATGCCTGCGCAAGTTCGCGCGGCTTGGGCTTTTGGCACGTTCTTGCCTTGTCGTTTTTATGCAAATTGAATACTTTAGTTCTAAGGGTTTTGGTGCCAAAACCCGCATTTTTTGTCTTGGACAAAAAAATCTTTCCGTGAGATTTTTCACGTTTCTTTCGCTTTCTTCCAACCCGCATACATACAAAGGTGTCTGATGGCTAACGACAACTACTCTAACCAGCACAACCAGCGGGTCCAAGGACGCACATCGGTTCAGGCCAAGCGCCTGCAAGACCATCCCTTGCGCCCCTTGGCCAAGGCCCTGATGTGGGCCACATTGGCGGCGGGTTTGGCCTTCGCGGCCACGCAGGTGAAGGCGCAAACACCACCCACCGCAGGCCAAGTGCAGCGTGATGTGGGTGCCCAGGCGCCCGCTCTGCCCAAAGCAGAGCCGGTTTTGCCCAAAGCACAGGAGGTGCGCCCCCAGCTGCGCCCCGCCAACAATTTCTCCATGCAGCTCAATGGCATTCGCTTCTCGGGCAACACGCAAATCATGGAAACCGATTTGCAATTGCTCATCGTCGAAAGCTTGGGCGAGCGCGTGGGCTTCAATGAGCTGCAAGCCGCTGCCGATGCCGTGAGCAACTTTTACCGTGGCAAGGGCTTCTTCGTCGCCCGCGCCTATCTGCCCCAGCAAGAAATCAAAGACGGCATTGTGGAAATCGCCGTGCTCGAAGGCCGAGTCGGTCAAGCGGCCGTCAAGCAAGATGGCACAGTGCGTACCGCAGCCGCCGTGGCACAGGGCTACGTGGAAGCCAATGTGCCGGTCGGCTCCATCGTCAATGAAAAAGCGCTTGAGCGAGCAGCCCTCTTGGCCAACGATTTGCCGGGCATTGATGCCAGTATCAGTCTTGATCCGGGCGCTCAAGTGGGCGATACCAATGTCACGTTAACCACCAACGAAGGCCGCCTCTTCCAAGCCACGGTTGACCTAGACAACCATGGCAACCAGCTCACCGGCCAATACCGTTTGGGTACCACGCTCAACTTCAACAGCCCCTTCGGCATCGGCGACCATTTGAGCTTGCGCCTCATGCACAGCAATGGCGATTTGGCCTTGATGCGCACCGCTTATCAAGTGCCAGTCGGCAACCAAGGCCTGCGTATCGGCGGCTCATTCTCTCGCGTCGTCTTCACGGTCAAACCCACTGCAGGCCTGTCCCCCAGCGGCGAGAGCAACAACATCAGCCTCTTTGCCATGTACCCGCTGGAGCGCCAGCGTGACCGCAGCATTTACTTGAATGCCAACTTCGACAACAAGCAAATGAAAAACCGCAGCGGTGCGGCCACCATTGGCCAGCGCGAGCTCAACGTCCTCACCCTAGGAGCTTCCCTGCAAAGCCGCGACAGCATGGGCGGCGGTGGTGTGAATTTCGCCAACGTGTCATTGGCTACCGGCGTGCTCAACATCAAAGATGCGCTGGGCGTCGCGGCAAACCAAGCCGGCGCCAAAGCCGAAGGCCATTTCACCAAACTCGGCCTGCAAGGCTCACGCATCCAGCGCCTGAGCAGCAAGTTCAGCTTCTATGCAGGCATGAATGCGCAATACACCATCAACAACTTGGATTCCGCCGAGAAATTCTCTCTGGGCGGTGCGCAAGGCGTGCGCGGCTATGCGCCCGGCGAAGCCACTGGCGACATGGGCTACGTCACGCAATTCGAGCTGCGCGCAGATTTGCCCATTGAGGGCGCCACCCAATGGCAAACCGTCCTCTTCTTCGACCATGGCGCCATGCGCCAAGACCACACCCGTTATGCCGGCAGCGCCTTGGGCAGCGCGTTTGCCTATTCGCTCGATTCCGCAGGCGTGGGGCTGAACGTCAGCCGCAGCGGCGCTTTCCAAATCCGCGCCATTTGGGCCAAGGCCTTGGGCAACAACAACGGCGCCACTGCCCCCAGCTTCACCAACGTCGATGGCACCAAGAAGCGTGATCGCTTCTGGTTGCAAGCCGTCACGCAGTTTTGATCATTCAGGAGAAATTTCATGAGCACTTACAATTCATCCAACTCCACTCCAGATTTCGGCAACACCCTCGGAAAACAAAAAATCATGACCAAAGCTTCGCAAGCAGAACAAAAAGTCACCAGCTTCACCGTGCGCACCGGCGGGCGCAAGATGACGTACACCTTCCGTCCGCGCAAGCGCCTGTCCATGCTGCTCAAATTCTTGATCGGCATCTTCGGTGGCCAAGTGCTCGTCTGGCCCGGCATGGCTGCAGCCCAAGGCTTGGCCGCCAATGCCCTGCCCACTGGCGGCAGCGTGGCCGCCGGCCAAGCCGGCATCAACACGGTAGGCAACGCCATGACAGTGAACCAAGGCAGTGACCGCGTCATCCTGAATTGGTCCACCTTCAACATCGGCACCAGCGCCTCCGTCACCTTCAACCAGCCCAGCTCCAGCTCGGTGGCCTTGAACCAAGTCACCACCGCAGCCCCCAGCCAAATCTTGGGCCGCATGTCCTCCAACGGCCAAGTCTGGTTGCAAAACTCTGCTGGCGTTTATTTCGGCAAAGATGCCGTGATTGATGTGGGCGGCATGCTCGCCACCACACTCAAGGTCAACAACGACCAATTCATGAATGGCGGCTCCATCACCTTGGAGCGCGATGGCAGCGCAGGTGCCGTTATCAACGAAGGCAAGATCACCGCCAAACCGGGCGGCTATGTCGCCCTGATTGCCCCCAAAGTGGAAAACTCAGGCGCCATCAACGCCCAAATGGGCACGGTGCGCATGGCCGCTGGCGACAAAGTCACGGTTGATCTCGCTGGCGATGGCCTCATCCGATTGAACATTGATCGCGCAGCAGCAGAAGCCAACGTGAAAAACTCTGGCGTGATCACCGCTGATGGCGGCAACGTCGTCCTCTCTGCCCGCAACGCCGGCGATCTCGCCAGCCTCGTCGTCAACAACACCGGCATCATCCAAGCCAATAGCTTGGTCGAGCGCAATGGCCGCATCTTCCTCGACGGCGGCAACGGCATCACAGAAAACTCAGGCTCTTTGATCGCACGCGGCGAAGCCGCTGGCACCACCGGTGGCCAAGTGCAAATCGCAGGTGACAGAGTGAATCTCGCCTCTGGCAGCCGTGTCGATGTCGCTGGCGATGCAGGTGGCGGTCAAGCGCTCATTGGCGGTGCATGGCAGGGTCAAAACACCACCAGCATCATTGACGGTGGTGCAGTCGCAAATACGCAGCAATTGCGCGTCCAGCAAGGTGCCACGATCCGCGCCGACGCGGTCACCACCGGCAACGGTGGCACTGTGGTGGCATGGTCTGAAGGGCACACGCAAGTCAACGGCAACATCTCTGCGCGCGGAGGGGCACAAAGCGGTAATGGTGGTCGGGTAGAAACCTCAGGCAAGAAAACGCTGGGTGTGCAAGGTAGCGTTGATGTGGGTGCCAATGCGGGCAGCGCTGGTCAATGGTTGCTAGACCCCACCAATATCACCATTGGCGGCGCGGGCAAGACTTCAGGCGCAACGCCTTTCACTGATAACGACGGCAATGATGCCACGGTGAGTGCGACAGCCATCGGTACTGCGCTCGACATGGGTGCAACTGTGCTGGTTCAAACCTCTGATGCCAACACGAATGCGGGCGACATCACATTGGATGCAGACATCACATCAGCTGGCGCTGGCACACTGCATTTGGTCGCGCATGGAAGTATCAATTTCAACTCCAGCAAAAGCATCACAGGCGGCGGCGTCCTCAATGTGGGTCTTTACAGTGGTGTGAACGCTGCTGGCAATATCGGGACTGCGGGCACCAACGCGGGCACGATCAACACCAGCGGCGGCAGGATCACCACCTTGGGCGGCTCAGTCCACATGGTGTCTAAAGGCAATATCACCACCGGCTCCATCAATTCAGCCGCAGGTAACATTTCGCTCTACTCAAATGGTGGTGCCATCGAGCTTGGTAACACCAACACCACGGGCTCGTTGATCGCCAATTCCAACAATTCAGTCACGGGTGGGGATGGCGGGAATATTTTGCAAACAACGGGCACTTCTGTGAAGGCTGCAATCGTCGAGGCTCAAGCCTTGGGCAACGGCGCAGGTGCTCGCGGCAACATCACCCTCGCCAACCCAAGCAACAAGTTCGTCGGCGCAGTCAGCTTACAAGGCAATGATGCAACGATCAATAACACCGGTAATGGGGCAGCGGGCATCACTTACGGGACGGTGAATGTCAACTCCTTGACCCAAAACTTGGACATCGGAGCCGCAGTCAACCTCTTCGGCAACCTTACCTCTGCCAACGGTTACTCCACCACTGCGCAGGTCAATCTGCTCAACGATGTCACGATCAGATCCACTAACGCAGGCTCAGATATCAGTTTGACCAATGGTGCAACAGGCGCAGGCAAAAAACTCACGATTGATGCGGCCGATGAGGCGATTTTGTCAGGAAAATTTGGTGCCTTGACTGGGCGTTTGTCCGGTATTGAGGTCACCAGTGGCGCGAGCACAAAACTCAATGGCTCGTTCTATACCAGTGGCGATCAGACATTTAAAAGTGCCGTGCAATTGACGGGCAATTCAGCCTTCGACACCAATGCGGCTCAAACCAACACCCTACGCTTTGCTGATGCTATCACCACCGATGGTACGATGTGGGATGTCACCATTCATTCCAACAAAACCAAGTTTGAGAGCACAGTCGGTGGCGCAGGCGCAAACTCGCTTGGCGCTTTGACGGTCAACGCTGGCGGTGCGCTTCCTGCCGCCACCATCGGCGCTTTGACGGTCAACACTGGCGGTGTGTTTCCTGCCACCACCACAATCACCGGCGATATGAATGCGGCCTTTTTTGATTATGCTAACGACGATGTGCTCATCAACAAAAATGCCGGTGTTGTTACCCTCAATGCCTCAAGTACCACCGCTACATCCACTTTCAGCAAAGG
>JBJTSL010000204.1:0-2444 GCA_046076625.1 Allobrachymonas sp. | reverse complement strand
ATGGCCAGCAGGGTGACGAGGGCTTTGATGTCCATAATCCCACCCATTTTACAGGCGATCGACAGGGTTTTCCGGCATGGAATATGCGCAGAGTGCTATAAAAATTATAGTCTATAGCACTGCGCGATACGCCCTGCGTGGCCGCCAATTAAGCAGCCTCAGCAGCAGTAGCTGGCGTGGGCTGGAGTTCAGCTTGAGGCGGGCTTGCAAATTGCTCATACCAATTGATCTTTCGGGTCAGGGTCATCACGAGGGCGAGCACGATGAACAGCAGCGCCGAGCCCATCACCAGCGCGGTTTGCTCCAATTGCAACAGCACGTACAAAAAGCCATACAGCAGCGTCATGCCAGCGCCAAACGGCAGGCCGCGCCATTTGCCGCCGAGCATGAAGCTGGCGTAGTAGGTCAGCAGCAGCACGGTGGCAAAAGCGCCGGTTGCATAGGCGCGGGCAAAGCCGATGTGCTCGGACAGCGACACGAGCAGAAGAAAGAAAGTGCAAATCGCGGCGCCGGCCAATAGGTATTGCACCGGATGCACGCGCAGCTTCTTCATCACTTCAAACATGCCCACAGCCACAAAGGTGAGCGCCACAAACAGCAGACCATACTTGCTGGCGCGGTCGCTCAGGCTGTAGGCGTTGACTGGGTCGATGAAGCTCACTTGGATGGCTTCCACGCAATCTTTGGGTGCGGTTGAATGGGCATCACACAAGGGCTTGGCTTGCGTGGCCAGCGCGGGTGCATCGGTAGCGACCGAGGTCAAGCGCCAATCGGCGTTGAAGCCTTTGCTATGCAGCTTGCGTTCCGCGGGTGCGAAACGGCCGGAGAAAGAAGGGTGCGGCCAGTTGCTCTCCATGCGAATCAGTGTGGTCTCGCCCAAGGGCACGATCTGCAAATGCTGCGTGCCCACGAATTCAATCAGCAGTTCGGCTTGCCAGCCTTCTGCGCCGGGCTGCAACGCCGAAGGTGGCAACTGCACATGCATGCCCCGCTTGTAGCTGGGGTGGAAAGTGCCGGCTTTGAGTTTGTAGTCCACGCCATTGACGCGGGCGCTTGCGTGGCGGATGCCACGCGGGTCGTCCAAAGCCACCATCAGGATCGGTGAGCCGAATTGTATGCGTGCACCTGCGATGCTACTCTTGGGTTTGAGCGCATCGGCCAGCTCAAATTGCGCCTTGAGCGTGGCCTTGGTTTGCAAGACTTGGGTGCTGTAAATGCTGCGGGAGCGCTGCTCAGACGTGGTCAAGGCTTGCACGTTCAGGCTGCTGGGCACGACGGCGTGCAGCATTTCGCGGCGCTCCTCCTGCACGCGGTCTGCGCCATCGCTTTTGCTGCTGATGCGCTTGTCCCAAGCCTCGACGCAAGCCATGTGAAGCATGGGGCCGAGCAAGGTTTGAGGGCCGGCCACGGTTTGGCTCATGCCGTCCAGCGCCTGGTTGCGATACATCAGCCGCTCAGAGATGATGCCTTGGATCATTTGCAAGAAAATGGCCAGCAGCGCGATCACAGCGCCCAGCGTCAGCAGTTTGGAAAACAGGGGATTTTTCATCTTGACTCCTTTGAAGATGGAGCGAGTGTGAAAAACCAATCTGAAAGCGGCGTGAAGTTTGTGAAGGGCAGGTGAACTGGTGGACGACGCGTTTACTTTGCTAGGCGGATCTCCGCGCAAAAGCCGGGCGATGTGTTGCGCAGCAAGAGCTGGCCACCATGCAGCCGCACAATGCCTTGCACAATTGCCAAACCCAAGCCAGAGCCGCTGCGTTGGCCGTTGGAGCGCGGCGTGGTGAAAAAGCGCTCACCCAAGCGGGGCAGCGCAAAATCAGGCACGCCCGGCCCAGCGTCTTGCACGCTAAGCCGCACCTGCTGGACTTGGTCGATCTCCTCTTCGCACAGTTGGATGCGCACCTGACTGCCCGGAGGTGAAAAATCCACCGCGTTATCGATCAGGTTCGACAAAGCCAGAGCCAGTAAGTCAGGCTCAATTTTTAAGAAAAATGGGCCATCCGCCGGCATGAAATATGCGTAGAGTGCTATATTTTTAATAGTGGCAGTGGGGGCGTGTTGCGCTATCACATGCCGCACCAGATCGGCCAGCGGGTGGGGCTGCAAATGTTGCAGCCGGCCACCTGAGACGGCGCGTTGCTCCAACTTTGACAATTCCAGCATTTGATCCACCAGCCGCTGCAAGCGCTGGCTTTGTGCCACCACTTGGGCGGCAAAGCGCTGCCGGTCCGCCGCAGGCAAGTCGCCCTCCAGCAACTCGCCCGAGGCGCTAATGGCCGCTACTGGGCTCTTCAGTTCATGCGTCAATGCTCGCACATGGTTTTCAATGTAGTCACGCCCTTCGAGCCGCTCCCGCATGGCTTGCATGGCACGTGCCAAGTCGCCCAGTTCGCCGGGCACTTGCGGCATGGTGACTGCTTCTGAAATGGGCTCACCCACCT
>JBJTSL010000203.1:0-5720 GCA_046076625.1 Allobrachymonas sp. | reverse complement strand
AGGAGCAAATAAGCATGAGTCAAATCAGTTTCGCGGATGCCGAATACGCAGGCAAAAAGAAAAAGACACGCCGGGAAATCTTTCTCGATGAGATGGAGCAAGTCGTACCATGGAAGGCATTGCTTAGCGTGATCGAGCCTTTCTATCCGCAAGCTGGGCGCGGGCGCAGACCGTATGAGTTATCGACCATGCTGCGCATCCACCTCATGCAAAATTGGTTCTCACTGTCTGATCCTCGCATGGAAGAAGACTTGTACGAAATAGCCTGCCTGCGCAGCTTTGCTGGTTTGAGCCTGAATCAGCCCATCCCCGATGAGAGCACTATCTTGAACTTCCGGCATCTCTTGGAGGCCAACGCTCTGGCAGACGACATCTTTGCCACGGTCAACCGCTATCTGACTAAGCAGGGCTTGATTCTCAAGCAAGGCTCCATCGTCGATGCAACGATCATCGCTGCGCCCAGCTCCACCAAGAATGCCACGGGCCAGCGTGATCCCGAGATGATGCAGACCAAGAAAGGCAACCAGTGGCACTTTGGCATGAAAGCGCATATTGCTGTGGATGCGGGCAGCGGCCTCACACACACGGTTGCCACTAGCGCTGCTAACGAACACGACGTTGAGCATGTGGTCGATCTGCTGCATGGCAAGGAAGAGCATGTCTGGGCTGATTCAGGTTATTTGGGCGCTCCTGCAAGAGTCGATGATCCAGCCATTGAGTGGCATATTGCAGCTCGCCCCAGCCAGATCGCCAAACTGCCCGAGGGTAAGATCAAAGATAAGGCCAAAGAGCAAGAGCACGCCAAGGCCAGCATCACAGCCAAGGTGGAGCATCCATTTCGCGTCGTCAAACGTCAGTTTGGCTACGTCAAGGTCAGGTATCGCGGCTTGGTGAAAAACACTGCACAGATCGTCACGCTGTTTGCGCTATCGAATCTGTGGATGGCGCGAAAGAAATTGATAGCGATGATGGGACAGGTGCGCCCAAAAACAGCATAGAGCCAAGAAGAAGGCGCAAAACATGCGAAAAATCATCGAAAACCAACCCAATCGACGCATCTGTTCGTATCAGCGCGTCAACACGACTGAGAAACACGACTTGCTCAGACCTTCCCTAGGCATCTGGTTTGGTAATTTGACGCAAGACCCTGGTTTGGATCGATTGATCCATTGATCCATTGGGGAAGCATCGCTCAATGCTTGGCGGCGGTCGCTTTACTCGTGAGTTCGGTGCTGTGGCCACAGCAGGCGCAGCTGCTTTTGATCCTTGCGTTTATGGTGAACATCGCATCGGTCATCATGGCCTTGGCAGCCGCTGCACGTGGAGTGGCGTTGGGTGATCGGCTGGCGATGGCCATGGTGGCAGCTTGCGTGTGCCTCGGCGTGATGGTGCTGGGCTTGTATGCCAAAGCCTTGGGGTGGGCAGAGTCCAACCTGCTGTGGATTCTGACCGCCACATGCACGGCAGCATTTTTTCTCGTGACCACTGTACTGACGATTCAACGCAATCGCCAAAGACGCCTCATCCTGCGCTTGTCAGAAGGCATTGCCAAGGCTGACGAAATTACCGGCTTACCCGTGGGCGGCACGCTTTTGAGCAAGATCAGTGATGCGCTGTGGCGAAGCCTGCGCATTGAATGCGAATGCGCCGTGATGGCTGTTTGGGTGGATAACCTCTATGTCTACAACGACGAACTGGACAGCAGCATTGAGCATGAGATACGCCGCGTATTGGCCGCTCGCATAGGCAGAGCTATTGGGTTCCGCCATACGCTGGGCTTGCAGCAAGGGCGCTGTTTTGTGGCCGGCATTTCAAGCGTCAGTCATCGCGAACCTGTGCGCGATAAGATCGCGAAATTGACGCTCAACCTGCTCAGGCCGATACAAGTAGGCGTGATGCTGGGGCACTCTGAGCGCTACGATCCTGAAATTGGAGTCGGCGTGATCTTCGTTGGCTTGGGTCACATGACAGATGCTTTGAACGCAATGGATCAGGCACAGTCCCTTGCAAAAAAAGCACTGCGAACACCTTCGCGACTGCTTGTTGAAGAAGCGCAACCGCTTACGGAAGCCAGTACGCGCAGCCCCGCACCTGTCCATGCAGAAAAGCATCGCGATAGATGATGAACTCCTATGCGCGAGGAAACGTCCCCGGCAGCAAGATGCTTTGATCCACCGTATTGATATCGGTACGCCCGCAAAACGCCATCGTGAGATCGAGCTCTTTGTGAATGATCTCTAGCGTTTTCGTCACGCCGGCAAGACCTGCTGCGCCTAAGCCATGCAGCCATGCGCGGCCAATCAGTGTGCCTTGTGCGCCTAAGGCGCGAGCTTTAAGCACGTCTTGGCCGGAGCGGATGCCACCGTCCATCCAGACTTCGATGTTTTTGCCGACCGCTTGAGCGATGGCGGGCAGCGCGGTGATGGAGGATGGTGCGCCGTCGAGTTGGCGACCGCCGTGATTGGAAACGATGAGGGCATCTGCGCCGCTGTCGACTGCGAACCGCGCGTCTTCCGCGTCTTGAATGCCTTTCAAAATAATTTTGCCGCCCCAACGCTTTTTGATCCACTCCACATCGCCCCAATTGAGGCGTGGATCGAATTGCTGAGCCGTCCATTCAGAGAGTGAAGCCATGTTTTCTACGCCTTTGACGTGGCCGACGATATTACGAAACTCGCGGCGCTGCGTGCCAAGCATGCCGAGACACCATGCAGGCTTGGTCATCATGCTGATGATGTTGGGCAGGGTGAGTTTGGGCGGGGCGGACAAGCCGTTCTTAATGTCTTTATGGCGCTGGCCGAGGATTTGCAAATCGAGCGTAATTTGCAGTGCGCTCACATTCGCCGCTTTGGCGCGATCAATCAAGCGCTCAACGAAATCGCGATCACGCATCACATAGAGCTGAAACCAAAATGGATGCCGCCCAGTGGCTTTTGCTACATCTTCAATCGAGCAAATGCTCATGGTCGAGAGCGTGAACGGAATGCCAAAGACCTTAGCCGCGAGCGCCCCGAGAATTTCGCCATCGGCATGCTGCATGCCCGTGAGCCCCGTGGGCGCAATGGCGACGGGCATGGCTACTTGCTTGCCAATCATCGTGGTCTTTGTCGTGCGGCCTTCCATGTTGACCGCCACGCGCTGGCGCAATTTGATCTTCTGAAAATCATCGCTGTTGGCGCGGTAGGTACTCTCCGTCCATGAGCCGGAATCGCAATAGTCATAAAACATTTTCGGCACGCGCTTTTGATGCAGCATGCGCAAATCTTCAATGCAGGTGATTTTGGAGAGGTCGGTCATGGTTTGTCTCATGTTCTAAAGATGCATGCATCGTAAACCGAAGTGCGGATCAGAACGCTGTGCAGCGCGTGAAACCACGTATCAGCAGCGTGAAATTATTTTGTGCGGTGCATGTCGGGTTTCACTGCAGCCGTTTTGAAGCTCGCACCACGCACCTCAAACTTCACCTCATCCAGCACACGGTTTTGCGCATCAACCAATTGAAGCGTATGGCGGCCGGGCATGGGAAGCCAAGCGATGTCACGGGCTGTGCCGAGGCTGCTTGTATTGAGCAGCCAACGCGTGCCCGCACCCTGCGAGCCCTCGGCGCGGAGCTGCAAGCGCTGATGCTGCGGTGGAATATCGGGGTCGAGTGCGATGATGGTGCCTGTTGCTGGGCTGGTGATCTTGGGGGAGCCACTTTCTAAGTGTTTTAGGCCATGAGACGACATAGAATTTGCGCGAGACGCTATTGAATTAATAGTGTTGACTTCGCTACCTGCGATGAACCATTCGCGTCGCGCAGCTTCTAATGGAGTGCCGCCGGGCGAGGTTAACGCCACTTGCACGGCCACCACACCCTTTGAACCTGCTGGCGGCTTGGGCGCATGGCTGCGCTGTTTCTCATGCAAAAACGCCATCACGCTCGCCCACACCGGCGCTGCGCCCGACACACCGCTCACATCCCACATACTCTCACCGCTGGCATTACCCACCCACACGCCGACAGTGTATTTTTCAGAATAGCCCAGCGCCCAGTTGTCACGCATGTCTGTGCTGGTGCCGGTTTTCACGGCTGTCCAAAAGCGAGTGGAGAGCACGCTGTCGGTGCCGAAGGTGCGGGCGCGGGCATTGGTATCGCTCAGGATGTCGCTGATGATGAAGCTGGCCTCGGGGCTGAGCGCGGCAGCGAATTGCGGCTTGGCGGATAAATCGAACGTGGTGGGCGAATGGCGGCCACCGTTGGCCAAGGTGCGATAGGCTTTCGTGAGGCTCATGAGCGAGACATCGGCGCTGCCGAGCGCCAAGCTGTAGCCATAAAAATCGCCATCATTCTTAAATGGCAGGCCTAGGGCTTTGAGCTGCTGCGCAAACGCTTCGGGCGAGACCATGACGAGCGCACGCACGGCCGGCACATTCAGCGATGCGCCGAGTGCCGTGCGCACGCTGACCCAGCCTTTAAAGCTGCGGTCGTAATTCTGCGGAATATAGAGGCCGCTGGCCGTGGGAATGTGCGCGGGAGAATCTTCGAGCAGCGAGGCAGCCGTCATGCGGTTCTCTGCAATGGCTTGCGCGTATAAAAAAGGCTTCAGCGTGGAGCCGGCTTGGCGCAGGGCAGCGGCGGCATCGACTTCTTGCGCATCGCCTAAATCACCTGATGAGCCCACATAGGCGAGCACTTGACCTGTGGCGTTATCGAGCACGACGACGGCGCCATCTTGCACATTGCGGCCACGCAGCTCAGAGAGGTGTTGGCGCAGGGTTTGCAGGGCGTGGCGTTGCAGGGGTGCATGCAGACTGGTTTTTGCGATGAGTGGTGAAGACTTCAATAGTCTTTGCGCCACATGTGGCGCAGTGCCATCGCTGGGCAACCACGCTTTGCGTGGCAACACAGCAGCTGTGAACGCTTGCAGCGCATCGCATTCTTGTGAAGTGACAGGCTGCATCGCACGCAACACGCCACAAGCGCGTTGCCCCACAATCTGCGCCTTCGCATTCGGTGCACGCACCAGCGCCGCGCTGATGGCCGCTTCGCGCGCATCCAGCCCATGCGCGGCTTTGCCAAACAAAGTGCGCGACAGCGCATCAATGCCCTGCACCTCGCCACGAAACGGCACGAGGTTCAAATACGCTTCCAAGATTTCATCTTTGCGCCAACTGCGCTCTAGCAGCGTGGCAGATATTGCCTGACCCGCTTTACCGAGAATATTTTTCCGCTCACTTGTTGTACGCGGACCATCTTCAATCAGTGAAGCCAGTTGCATGGACAGCGTGGATGCGCCGCGCGTGCGTTGGTTCAGCAAATTGCCCCATGCTGCAGCGGACACCGCTTTCCAATCCACACCGCTATGCTTATAAAAACGCTTGTCTTCACTGAGCACCATGGCTTGGCGCAGGGCGGGCGACATGTCTTGCGGCGCCACCCATTCGCCTTTGCGAACTTGCAAATTGGTACGCAGGCGATGTAGGGGCTCGCCGTGGCGATCTAAGAGCCAAGTGTCTGAGGCTTTGAAATCGGCTTTTATCTGGTTGAATTGCCTACTTGCCGGCATGGAATATGCGCAAGTCGCTATTAAAAACGAAGTGAATAATGCGATCAGAAAGAAATGCCTTGAACGCAGAGGACGCGAAGGATTCACGAAAGACGCAAAAGAGAAACAGCCAAATTTTGGATTTCTTTTCTGCGATCTCTGCGACTCCCTCGCGTCCTCTGCGTTCAAAAG
>JBJTSL010000202.1:0-2947 GCA_046076625.1 Allobrachymonas sp. | reverse complement strand
ACGATTTCTGCTCTGAGTTTTTTCAATGTGGGCAATCGGCACACCTTTGGCACGATCTTCAAATACGATCCTTCCGCCAAGGCTGCACATGCGAAACGGCGCGCGCAGGTGGTGGAAACAGTGGTGCGCTTTGTCAAGCTTAGAATTGCTATTATTTGTATAGCACGATGCACAGATTCTATGCCGGCGAACAGCCTAAAATGCCCCAAAATCACTGCTGCCGCAATGAGCGACTGAGCAAGATCACCGGAATCAAACCCACCGCCACCAAAGCCAGAGAAGGCAGCGCTGCTTCATGCAAACGCTCATCTTTGGCCAATTGATAGGCCACCACGGCCAGTGTGTCGTGGTTGAATGGCCGCAACACCAATGTCGCGGGTAGTTCCTTCATCACATCGACAAACACCAGCAGCGCCGCCACCGCCGTGCTCTTGCGCAGCAGCGGCCAATGCACACGAGCCAGGAGCGTGCCCGATGTTGCGCCGAGCAAGCGGGCGGAATCGTCCAAGCTCGCTGGAATACGTGCATAGCCGCTTTGCAGGCTTTGGAGCGCCACGGCCGTGAAGCGCACCAGATAGGCCCAGACGATGCCCAACACCGTGGTGGTGACGAGCGCGCCGACACTCCAGTTTGGCTGCCAAGCCTGTAGCGCGCCCACCGGTAGCAACAGGCCGACGACAATCACCGCGCCTGGCAATGCATAGCCCATGCCCACCACATGCGTGATCGAATGGGTGAGGCGGTTGGCGCTACGGCGCTGGGCAAAGGCCAGCATCAGTGCGAGCGCGGTGGCCAGTAGCGCGGCGATGCCGGCAAGTTTGAAGCTGTTGAACGACCAGCTGAAAAAGGCCGCCCAGCGGATGGCGGATTCCCCCGTATCGGAAGATGCTGCGCCACCGAGCAACAAGGGCCGCAGCATCATGAGCACAGGCAGCGCAAAACCCAGCGCAATGGGCAAGGCGCAAAGCAGTTGCGCTTGAAGCTGCCTAGCCCCGCTCAAACGAACCGGCCGCGCTTCTTGGCTGTTGCCACGCTGGCCTTTGAGAGCCGCGTAGCGCATGCGCTTTTGCGCGCGGCGCTCCAGCTTCACCAGCAGTGCCACCACGATCAGCAGCATCACCGCCAGTTGCGCGGCAGCAATGCGATTGTCCATGGCCAGCCAAGCCTTGTAGATGCCGGTAGTGAAGGTTTGGATACCGAAGTAGCTGGCCACGCCATAGTCAGCGAGCGTCTCCATCAAAGCCAGCGCCACGCCAGCGGCCACTGCAGGCCGAGCCAAAGGCAACGCCACGCGGCGGATGCGCGCGCGCATGGGGGCGCCCAGCAAGCGTGCCGCCTCCATCAAATGCGCCGCGCGTTCCGCCAACGCTGCGCGGGCCAGCAAATAAACATACGGGTACAGCGTGAAGATGAACAGGAGCGCCGCGCCCCAGGTGCTGCGAACCTCGGGCAACACGCGGCCTTGTAGGCCAAAGGCCTCGCGTATCGCGGTTTGCAAAGGCCCAGAAAACTGCAAAAAATCCGTGTAAGCGTAGGCCGACACATAGGCGGGCATGGCCAGCGGCAGCAAGAGCGCCCATTCAAAAAACCGCCGGCCTTGGAAGTCAAACAATGTCACTGCACAAGCCGTGGCCATACCCACCACAGCCACACCGACAGCCACGGCCAAGCACAGCAGCAGTGAAGTCAAGGCGTAGCGCGGCAGCACGGTGCTGCCCATCTCTTGCAAAATGCCCCAAGCAGCGGCGTCCATTTGCAGCATCGTGGCCAGGATAGCCAACACGGGCAGCGCCACCAGCGCAGCGGTCAATAGCAAAGGGAGGCGGGTGAGGCGGTGCACAAAATACACAAGAAAGTAAATGAGAATTGTACTCATTTACAATTAATGCATGACCATTGCACCTGCCTTGCAACTTCAAACACTCAGCGTGAGCTATCCCGGCCTGCACCAAGATGCCGTGAGCGGCGTGAGCTTTGATCTGCAAGCAGGCGACATTGGTGTACTGATTGGCCCATCCGGCTGCGGCAAAACGACCCTGCTGCGCACGGTGGCTGGCTTGGAGGCGGTGAGCTGTGGCAGCGTGTGGCTCGGCGGACAAGAGGTCAGCCGCGCGGGCTATGCGCTTGCGCCCGAGCAGCGGCGTATTGGCATGGTGTTTCAAGACTATGCGCTGTTTCCGCACATGGATGTGGGTCGCAATGTGGCCTTTGGCATCATGCATTGGAGAGACGCAGAGCGTCGTGAACGCGTGCGCGAAGTGCTCGCTTTGGTGGGCTTGGAAGGCGAACGTCGGCGCATGCCGCATGAACTTTCTGGTGGGCAGCAGCAGAGGGTGGCGCTTGCGCGCGCACTCGCACCCAAGCCGCAATTGCTGTTGCTGGATGAGCCGTTTTCCAATCTGGATGTGGATTTGCGTGAGCGCTTGGCGCAGGAGGTGCGTGCTATTCTCAAAGCCTCAGGCACGACCGCGCTGCTGGTGACGCACGATCAGCTCGAAGCCTTCGCCGTAGGCGATGTGATTGGTGTGATGCATGAAGGCGCTTTGCATCAGTGGGCCGATGCTTACACGCTGTATCACCGCCCTGCCACGCGCTTTGTGGCCGATTTCATTGGCCATGGCGTGTTTGCCAAGGCCACGGTGGTGGAGCACGAAGAGAAAGGCATTCTGCGCAAATGCCTCTACACGCCTTTGGGCGAACTGTGCGACATTCGCCCAGAGGAGCTCACGCGCTACGCCAATGGCGAGATTGAAGTGCTGCTGCGGGCGGACGACATCATCCACGACGACCTTGCACCCGTGCAAGCCAAGATCATCCGTAAGGCGTTTCGCGGCAATGAATTTCTCTACACGCTCGAACTCACAACCGGCGAGCAGGTGATGGCGCATGTGCCTAGCCACCACGACCACAAGCTTGGCGAATGGATTGGCATCCGCGCTGAGGTGGA
>JBJTSL010000201.1:0-4118 GCA_046076625.1 Allobrachymonas sp. | reverse complement strand
ACTTCATTGAGCGCGTGGCGAGCAAGCTGGGGGCCGATGCGATCTGTAGGCCTGCGCTGCAGCCCGATCACAGGCCCGAAGCAGCGCAATGCTGGGTCAGCGCCACCTTGCCAGCCCGCAGCACTGAGCTGGCTCCATCCGCCCAAGCCGCGCAGCATCAGTTTCGGCCCGCATGGCTCATGGCCGAGCCGCTGCGCTTGCTGGTGCGTGATGACAAACCGTACTACCAAGGCCCACTCCAATTGATCCAAGGGCCAGAGCGCTTAGAGGCCAGCGAGTTGGTGAATGTCTCAGCGCCTCATGCGGTCGTCCGCGATTACTTCATCGCCTGGAATGCCCATGCGGGGCTGCTGTGGGTGTTTCGTGAGCGGTTGGTGGCGCAGCCCGGCTGGTTTTTGCACGGTCTCTTTGCCTAAACCAGAAGTTGACTGACCATGAATCTCCTGCCCGATTACGCCGAGCTGCATGCGCTGAGCAATTTCTCTTTTCAACGCGGCGCTTCTCACCCTGAAGAATTGGTCGCACGCGCGCATGCCTTGGGCTACCAATCGATCGCCATCACCGATGAATGCTCGGTAGCGGGCGTGGTGCGTGCGCATGGCGAGGCCAAGAAGCTGGGGATGCATCTGGTGCTGGGCGCTGAATTCAAAGTGCAACAAGCGCCTGCGCCCTTCACATGGATTGTGCTGGCGCGCAATCTCGCAGGCTGGGGCCAACTGTGTGAATTCATTACCCGCTGCCGGCGTGATGCAGACAAAGGCAGCTACCGCTGCGTGTGGGCCGAGCAAGATTGGCAGCAGCTCGATCAATGCGAATGCTTGTGTTTGCTGGAGCCAGGCGTTGATCCGGCTGCAGCTTCGCAGCTGGTGCGCACCCTGCAAGCAGCTTGCGCGGATCGCCTGTGGCTGGCCCTATCGCTGCATTTGCAAGTGAGTGACGCGCTCCATATCGAGCAGCTCCTCACACTCGCGCAAGCACACCAGCTGCCCATCGTCGCGGTGGGCAGCGTGCTCATGCATGTGCGCTCGCGCAAACCTTTGCATGATGTGATTACCGCTGTAGCGCAAGGCAAGCCCGTGTCGGCATGTGGCTTTGCTTTGATGGGCAATGCCGAGGCACATTTGCGATTCCGCCAGCGGCTTGCGCAAATCTATGCACCGAGCTGGCTCGAAGCCTCTGTGCGCCTGGCCTCGCGCTGCACCTTCAGCCTGGACGAAATTCGCTACCGCTACCCCATGGAAGTGGTGGGGCAGGGCGAAACCCCTGCGCAATGCCTAGAACGCCTCACCTACGAAGGCGCTCAGCTGCGCTATCCCGCCAGCCTGCCTGCATCCGTGCAAGCGCAAATCCTGCACGAGCTGAGCGTGATTGCGCAGCTCAACTATGAGATGTATTTCCTCACGGTGCATGATTTGGTGCGCTTTGCGCGCGAGCGAAGTATTTTGCGCCAAGGTCGCGGCTCGGCAGCCAATTCGGCGGTGTGTTATTGCCTGGGCATCACGGAGGTGGATCCTGCGCGCATGAGCGTGTTGTTTGAGCGCTTCATCAGCGCTTCACGCGGTGAGCCGCCTGACATTGATGTGGATTTTGAGCACCAACGGCGCGAAGAAGTCATTCAATACATCTACCGCAAATATGGCCGTGATCGCGCCGCAATTGCCGCCACTGTGGTCACCTATCGCCCCAAGAGCGCTTTGCGCGATGTAGGCAAAGCCTTGGCCATTCCAGAAGCCTTAATCAATGCCTTATCGCGCGAGCATTACTGGTTTGACAGCAGCTTGGCCAAAAGCGAACGCATTGCTACTTTGGTGGCCGCGCATTGTTTGCAAGAGGATTGGCGCATTGGCCATTGGCTGGCGCTGGCTGCGACGCTGATGGGTTTTCCGCGCCACTTGAGCCAGCATGTGGGCGGCTTTGTGCTCACCCAAGGGCCGCTGACGCAGCTCGTTCCGGTGGAGAACGCTTCCATGCCCGAGCGCAGCATCATCCAGTGGGACAAAGATGATCTCGATGCAGTGGGTTTGATGAAGGTCGATGTCTTGGCGCTGGGCATGCTGAGCGCGATTCGTATTTGCCTAGATCTCATCAGCGCGCAAAAAGGCCAGCGCTTTTTGATGCAAGACATTCCCGCTGAATGCCCGGCGACTTACGCGATGATTTGCCGCGCCGATACGGTGGGAGTGTTCCAGATCGAGAGCCGCGCCCAGCAAAGCATGCTGCCGCGCTTGCGGCCCCAGTGCTTTTACGACCTGGTGGTGGAGGTCGCCATTGTGCGGCCTGGGCCCATCCAAGGCGGTATGGTGCACCCTTATTTGCAGCGCCGGCAAGGCATTGAGCCGGTGACGTATCCCAGCCAAGCGTTAGAAGAAGCCTTGGGCAGAACGCTGGGCGTGCCGATTTTTCAGGAGCAGGTGATGCAAATTGCCATGCTCGCTGCAGGCTTTAGCGCTGATGAAGCGGATCAATTGCGCCGTAGCATGGCCGCGTGGAAGCGAAAAGGTGGCGTGGGCAAGTTTTATGACCGGATTGTGCTGGGCATGACACAACGCGGCTATTCGCTGGAATTTGCGCAAAGCATCTTCAAGCAGATTGAGGGTTTTGGCGAATACGGCTTCCCTGAAAGCCATGCGGCCAGCTTTGCGCTGCTGGTGTATGTGAGTTGCTGGCTCAAATGCCACTACCCCGCGGCCTTCTTGGCGGCCTTGCTCAATGCCCAGCCCTTGGGTTTTTATACGCCTTCTCAGCTGGTGCAAGATGCGCAGCGCCATCAGGTGCAGGTGCTGCCAGTGGATGTGATGCACAGTCAGTGGGAGACGCAACTGCTCGCAGACAGCAGTGTGCGTCTGGGTCTGCGCTTGGTGGATAGCTTGAGCCATGCAGGCGCGCTGCGCTTGATCCGCGCCCGTGATGAGCGGCTCTTTGACAGCACAGAAGATCTTGCACTGCGCTGCGCACTCGATGCGGGGGATATGAAGGCCTTAGCCGCAGCGGATGCGCTGCGCAGCTTAAGCGGGCATCGGCGTCAGCAGGTGTGGGAAGCCAGCGCACTCAAGCTGCAGCCCGCCGTGGTGCATGGCACGCGCTCCTTGCTGCGTGAAGTGCCAATTGCGGAAGAATTCCTCGAGCTAGCGCCAGCCGCAGAAGGCGAAGAAGTCAGCTGGGATTACAAAACCGTGGGCCTCACCTTGCGCAGCCACCCACTGGCCTTGCTCCGCCCCCAATTGGCTGCCCTGAAGCTACTCACCCATGCCCAGTTGCAAGCCATGGGCCATGGCCGCCTGGCCAAAACCTGCGGCCTAGTGACCATGCGCCAGCAGCCGCAAACTGCCAAGGGCACTGTCTTTGTCACGCTCGAAGACGAGACGGGCAGCACCAATGTGGTCGTGTGGAAGCGCTTGCGCGAAAGCAGCGAAACGCAGCGCCGAGCTTTGCTCCATTCTCGCCTCCTGCTCGTGCACGGCCGTTGGGAGCACGACACCGCTGGCGGCCAAGTGCGCCACCTGATTGCCGGCTATTTGCAAGACATCACGCCCATGCTGGGCGGGCTGCTCACGGCGAGTCGGGATTTCAGGTAGGTCGAGCCACCCGGTATCTGACAAAGGCGTTCAATTTGATACCGCCATACAAAACCGACACCTCTTGAAATGTCATAAAAAGCCGCTATCATTAGCACTCTCTGCTGGTGAGTGCTAACAGTTTGGCGCTCGCTGCAGCATAAAGTAGCTTAACTTGTTGATCTACTTAACTTTTTTCCTCAACTTTGCACTAATTTCTTCAAGGAGATGCAATGAAACTACGTCCTCTGGCCGATCGCGTGATCGTCAAACGTGTTGACAGCGAAACCAAAACTGCCTCTGGCATCGTGATTCCCGATGCAGCCGCAGAAAAACCAGATCAAGGCGAAGTCTTGGCTGTGGGCCCCGGCCGCACCAACGACAAAGGCGAAACCAAAGCCCTGTCCGTCAAAGTCGGCGACCGCGTTTTGTTTGGCAAATACAGCGGCCAAACAGTGAAGGTTGGCGGCGATGAATTGCTCGTCATGAAAGAAGATGACTTGTTTGCAGTGGTAGAGAAGTAATTCTCAATACTACTAAATTAATAGCACTCCGCGCATATTC
>JBJTSL010000200.1:0-6990 GCA_046076625.1 Allobrachymonas sp. | reverse complement strand
AGCGATAACGCCAGTCGCTTCAAACCGCCCGTGGGCAACCAGCAGATTTGGAAAAACTCGGATCTGATCTGTACCGTGGTTGGCGGGCCGAATCAACGCACGGATTTTCATGACGATCCGTATGAAGAGTATTTCCATCAGTTCAAAGGCAATGCCTCGCTCTTGATTGCAGATCGCGGCAAGTTTGAGCGCATTGTGCTCAGTGAAGGCGATGTTTTTTTACTGCCTGCCCATGTGCGCCATTCGCCGCAACGGCCAGAAGAAGGCAGCCTGTGCACGGTGATTGAGCGCTCGCGGCCTGTGGGCATCCAAGATGCGTTTGAATGGTATTGCGCCCACTGCGGCTCTCTGGTGGCGCGGCGTGAGTTGCAGTTGCAAAGCATCGTCGAAGACTTGCCCAAAGCTTTTGCTTCGTTTTACGACACAGCAGAGACCGAGCGCACCTGCCCGCATTGCGGCCAAGTGCATCCGGGGCGCAATTGGCAGGCTTGGCATGCGGCCTGCCAGAGCAATTTCAAAATTTGAAACTACTCGAATTTGCCTTCACGCAGCCACTTGGTCGCGATCCATTTTTCGCCTTCGATCACTGGTGCGCCGCCATGCAGACTTTTGCTTGACGGATGGGCTCGGTTGTAGCTGAAAAACACGGCATTGCCACGCTTGGGTGCGACTTCTAATTTCACATCAGGAAAGGTGGTGCCGCCGCCTTTGGTGGGCTCGTGCAAATACATGATGATGGTGGCTACGCGCTGGCCGCCGCGCCGCAAAATCGTCGGCGTGCCGGGCTCGGCTGGATCGAAATAATCGTAGTGCGGCTTATATTCCGCGCCGGGGCGGTAATGCAGGATTTGCAGGCCTTCGCCGTTTTCTATCGGCCAATTGCACAGCGCAGCCAAACGGCGCTCCACGCGAGCGATCAGTTCATTCTCGGAACGGGCGTAAAACATGCCATTGCTGGTGCGGTCGGCGTTCAGCTCCTCGCCACCGGTTTTGGTGGCTACCGTGAGTGAGCGGGCCATGCGTGGTTTTGCGCCTTCAATCAAGCCATCGCATTCCTCGGTAGACAAGAAATCGCCGATCACCACGATGTTGGGATCGCTCATGCACGAGAGCACGCTCACGCGCCGGTCGCCCAAATCGAGGTACAGCGGTTGCTCGCCAATTGCCATTTGCGGCACCGTCGTGGCGGGTGGCAATTGAGAAGCGATCTGCGCCTGTTGCGTGAGCTGCAAATGATCGCGCAGTGTGCTTTCCATCGCGGCAATCGCCACATCTTCATTCCATCCCGAGGCCAGCATGGCTTTGAGCACCACATCCGCGCCAAAGCCGGCCTCAGCGTGGCTCACGATCCATTGGCGCAATTCAGGGGTGACGGTCTGCGTCATGCGTTTCTCCTGAAGACCAAGCGGTCTGCTTCGCTGGATTTTGCATCGAATGCATAGCCTTCGCTGCGGAAGGCTTCGAGTTTGCGAATATCTTTGACACGTTTTTGAATGCAGAAGCGAGCCATCATGCCGCGCGCCCGTTTGGCCATGAAACTGATTACTTTGTACTGCCCATTCTTGTACTCTTCAAATACACAATCCACTACACGCGCTTTCAGCACTTTGCGGTCCACCACCTTGAAATACTCTTGGCTGGCGAGATTCACGACAATGGGCGTCTTGTCTTGGGCAAATTGCGCATTCAGATGCTCCGCAATCGCCGAGCCCCAAAACTTATAGAGATTAGTGCCTTTGGGGTTGGGTAAAGCCGTGCCCATTTCCAAGCGATAAGGCTGCATCCAATCGAGCGGACGCAACGCGCCATACAGGCCACTGAGCATGAGCACATGCTGTTGCGCCCATTCCAAATCAGCGATTTTAAGGCTCTTGGCATCTAAGCCATCGTACACATCACCGTTGAAAGCGAGAATGGCCTGTTTGGAATTCTTCTCGCTGAATTTCTGGCGCCAAGCGGCGTAGCGGGCGGCATTGAGGGTGCTAAGTTGATCGCTCAGATCCATCAATGCCGCAATTTGCTGTGGGCTCATGGGGCGCAGCAGATCTATCAATTGTTTGGATTGCGCAGTGAACTGCGGCAGGGTATGTGCCAATTCAGCTGGTGCGGAGGTCTCGTAATCCAGCGATTTGGCCGGGGAAAGCAGAAAAATCATGCATAAATTATTGCATTGCTGGACGACCCCATAAAAGTGCTATAGTTTCGGTATTGCAAGCCATTCACCGGTTTTGCCCCATTTCACTGGCCTCGGTATCAGCCGTTTTCCAGCTCACAATTCTCCCCATTGTTTTGACTCCCCTTGGAGTTTCTATGCACCTCAACGAACTCAAAGCCCAACACGTTTCCGCTCTCGTGAACGAAGCCGAAACCCTCGAAATTGAAAACCCAGGTCGCCTGCGCAAGCAAGAGCTAATGTTTGCCATCATCAAGGCGCGCGCTAAAAACGGCGAAACCGTGTTTGCCGATGGTGTGCTCGAGGTCTTGCCCGATGGCTTTGGCTTTCTGCGCAACCCTGAGGCTGATTACACCGCCAGCACAGACGACATCTACATTTCCCCCAGCCAGGTGCGCCGCTTCAATCTGCACACTGGCGACATGATCGAAGGCGAGGTGCGCATTCCCAAAGATGGTGAGCGCTACTTCGCACTCAACAAGCTCGATAAGGTGAACGGTGACGCACCCGAGCGCAACAAACACAAAGTCATGTTTGAAAACCTCACACCACTCTTCCCCAAAGAGCAGATGAAGCTGGAGCGTGACATCAAAGGTGAGGAAAACATCACAGGGCGCGTGATCGATCTGATCTCCCCGATTGGTCGTGGCCAGCGTGCTTTGCTCGTGGCGCCGCCCAAGAGTGGCAAGACCGTGATGATGCAGCACATTGCGCATGCCATCACAGCCAACTACCCCGATGTGCATTTGATGGTGCTGCTTGTGGATGAGCGCCCAGAAGAGGTGACCGACATGCGCCGTAGCGTGCGCGGCGAAGTGATTTCCTCCACCTTTGACGAGCCCGCCGCGCGCCATGTGCACGTGGCGGAAATGGTGATTGAGCGCGCCAAGCGCCTCGTGGAGCTGAAAAAAGACGTGGTGATCTTGCTCGATTCGATCACGCGCTTGGCACGTGCCTACAACAACGTGGTGCAAAGCTCGGGCAAGGTGCTCTCTGGCGGTGTGGATGCCAATGCCTTGCAGCGCCCCAAGCGTTTTTTTGGTGCGGCTCGCAACATCGAAGAAGGCGGCTCGCTCACCATCATTGCCACCGCTTTGGTCGATACCGGCTCGAAAATGGACGAAGTGATTTTTGAAGAGTTCAAGGGCACAGGCAACTCAGAGGTTCACCTCTCTCGCCGCCTGTACGAGAAGCGAGTGTTTCCCGCAATTGAGTTGTCATCGTCTGGCACACGCCGCGAGGAACTGCTGCTCACCCCAGAAGTGTTGCAAAAGACGCGCATTTTGCGCTCCTTCCTGTTCAACATGGACGAGGTGGAGAGCATGGAGTTGATGCTCAAGAACATGAAGCAGACGAAGAACAATGTGGAGTTCTTTGACCAAATGCGACGTGGCGGGTGATCGTCGCTTCTGCTTTTCTGCACAGCATGCAGATAGCGCAAGCTTGCATAGACGTTAGTGCGCGGAAGAATTCAGAAGCGTGGCAAGCTCGGCAAAACCAGCACCGCGTTCTAAGGTGCAGACGTAGCGCGGCAAGTGCTTTAACTCCGGAACAAATCTAGCAACATTGGCGACGCCCACACTGTTTTCAAACGCTTCAAACATCAATTGATCGTTCGTTGAGTCGCCCACATAAACCCAGCGGTTCATTTCTTGCGAAAGATCGCGGCCGTAGAGTTCTCGCGCGATCCAATACGCTCCTTGTAGTTTGTTGTGGACGCCGATCCAGCCATTGATGTGGATAGAGCTCACGGTGGCTTGCAAGCCTTCGCTTTGCATGATTTTCACGACTTGAGTGATCTTCTCTGCATCCAGGTGCGTGAACTCGCTGTGGTCAATCGCGATATCTGTTTCGCGACCTGCGCTGTCGGTACTGCGAACCGCGCCTTGCACTTCGCGTTCGATGCGGGCGAGCACATGCTGCAAATGTGCATGATTACGCTCACGTGTAACAGCGTCCATTTGGTATGATTTTGATAGCAAGCTATGTAGATTGTTTGCCGGCGATTGGCTGGTTTTTCTCGAAAAATCGTTCTTAAAGAGTGCTACAGAGCCATTTTCAGCCACGATGCAATCTACCGGCCACTCCAGCGCGAAGGGCTCGCTCCAACCCACTGGCCGCCCGGTGATGGCAATGAGAGCATAGCCAGCTGCCTTCAATTCGTGCAGCGCTTGCAAGGCATCGGGTGTGATCGCGCCCTCAGTCGTGAGCGTATCGTCGATATCGGTAAACACGCCAATGACCTGTTGGCGTCGCTCCAGTGGCCACTCGTTCAGAGGCTTCATTAGCTCGCTTGCAATTCCAGCCCCGCATGCTCGCGCAGCGCGTGGAACTGAATCTTGGGGTGGCGCTCCTGGGTGAGACGCAAGTCGTAGGGCGAGGTGAGCAGATAGGCGAGGGCGTCCACGCCGTCCAAGGCCAGCTTGGCCTGGTTCTTGTTCACAAACTCGCGCATCGCTGCTTCGTCGTCACAACTGATCCAGCGCGCGCCGGTGAAGCTAGAGCCGAGTAGGCGGCATTCCACGCCGTATTCGGCTTTCAGGCGATGTTGCACCACTTCAAACTGCAATTGCCCAATCGCGCCGAGCAGCATATTGCCGCCCGCATGCGGGCGAAACACCTGAATCGCGCCTTCCTCGCCGAGCTGCATCAGCCCTTGCTGGAGCTGCTTGGATTTCATCGGATTGGCAAGCTCGACCGCTTGGAACATTTCTGGTGCGAAGAAGGGCAGGCCGGTGTATTGAAGATCGTTTTGCACCGACAGTCCTTCGGTGATGGTGTCGCCCAGCTGCACGCCGCCATGTGTGGTAAAGCCTATGATGTCACCCGCATACGCTTCCTCAACGGCCTCGCGCCGCTGGCTCATAAAGGTCACGACCGAGGTGGGCCGTAGCTCTTTCGCGCTGCGCTGCACTTTGAGCTTCATGCCGCTGGTGAATTGGCCGGAGCACACGCGAACGAAGGCAATGCGGTCGCGGTGGTTGGCATCCATATTGGCCTGCACTTTGAACACGACGCCTGAAAAACCTTCATCGGCTGGCTGCACCTCGCGTTCAGGGGCTTCTTTCAAACCGCTGCTCACGCGTGAGCGTGGCGGCGGCGCGAGATCGGCAATCGCATCGAGCACCTCGCGAATCCCGAAGTTGTTAATGGCTGATCCGAAAAAAACCGGTGTTTGTTTTGCATCCAAGAATGCCGCTTCGTCATAGCGCGGCGCGGCTTCTTGAACGAGCTCCACGTTGCCTTCGGCGAGTTCAAACTCCGCGCCGATGCGTTCGCGCAGTTTGTCCTTTTCGGCAAAAGGTACGATCTCGTCGCCTTCGTCGGCCAGCTTGTCAGCGCCCGGCTTGAAAAGGCGCATTTGCTCTTTGCGCAAGTCCATGATCCCGGCAAACAGTTTGCCTTGCCCGACCGGCCAAGCCATGGGCACGCAGGGCATGCCTAGCGCCTGCTCGACCTCATCCAGCAATTCCAGTGGATCTCGGCCTTCGCGGTCCATCTTGTTGATGAAGGTGATGATGGGCGTGTTGCGCTGGCGGCAGACTTCAATCAAACGCCTCGTTTGCGGCTCCACACCGTTAGCCGCGTCAATTACCATCAAGGCAGAATCCACCGCGGTGAGGACGCGATAGGTATCTTCGGAAAAGTCGCGGTGGCCAGGTGTATCAAGGAGGTTGATCACATGGTCGCGATACAGCATCTGCATCACGCTGGATGCGACCGAAATGCCCCGTTGTTTTTCAATCTCCATCCAGTCGGAGGTCGCATGCCGCGAAGCCTTGCGCGCCTTGACCGAGCCAGCGATGTGAATCGCACCCGAAAACAGCAAGAGCTTTTCAGTCAGCGTGGTTTTGCCCGCATCCGGGTGAGAGATGATGGCAAAGGTTCGGCGGCGGCGGGTTTCTTGGGCAAGGGACAAAACGGGCTCCAAAGCGCGGGGCAAAGCCCTCAAGTATAATTTTGTTCTTCCGAGGAGCGTTGCAGCATCCCATCGATGCGAGGCTCGGAATCTATTTTATGCAACGACGCTCACCCACTGGTTCTGTGCGGTGAGCCCCTTCATACGGTTTGCGCATGGATCAGTGGACATTCAACCACTGGAGTTAAGAATGAGCGCTGTTTTGAAACCGATCAAGAACCAAGACTACGAAATAGCTGACCTGTCTCTCGCGAGCTGGGGTCAGAAGGAAATTGCTATCGCCGAGACGGAAATGCCCGGCCTGATGGCGATTCGTGAAGAGTTTGCTAAGAAAAAGCCTCTGAAAGGCGCCCGCATCACCGGTTCGCTGCACATGACGATCCAAACCGCTGTGCTGGTGCAAACTCTGGAAGCCTTAGGCGCGCAAGTGCGCTGGGCTTCTTGCAACATTTTCTCGACGCAAGATCATGCTGCAGCGGCACTGGTCGCCAACGGTACGCCAGTGTTTGCGTACAAGGGCGAAACACTGAAAGACTATTGGGATTACACCCACCGCATTTTTGAGTTCACTGGCAAGACGGGTACCGCCGAAGAAGGACCGAACATGATTCTGGACGATGGCGGCGATGCTACGCTCCTGATGCACCTTGGCACCAAAGCCGAGAAAGACATCAAAGTGCTCGCCAAGCCCGGCAGCGAAGAAGAGATTGAGCTGTTTGCTGCGATCAAAGCCAAGCTGAAGGTCGACCCGACCTGGTACTCCCGTCGCCTGAAAAACATCATTGGCGTAACGGAAGAAACCACCACCGGCGTGCTGCGCTTGAACGAAATGTCCGTCAAAGGAACTCTGGCGTTGCGTGCAATCAACGTTAACGACAGTGTGACCAAGTCTAAGTTT
>JBJTSL010000199.1:0-4095 GCA_046076625.1 Allobrachymonas sp. | reverse complement strand
CTTGAACGCTCTTAGGCGGCGCATTCCCCCGCTCACTGCGCCAAAAAGCCGTTTGCGGCTCGTCATTTTCAGACCAAGTCAACATCTGCTCTTGCATGGCCTGTTTCCTGTAAAAAAAGAAGCTATTTTAGCCAGTAGCCTTTGTATTGACTGCGCGGGGTGCTATTGATTTTGTAGTGATTGTCTGCTTGGACGAAAAGTTGATACAGTCAGGATCAACGCACGGCTTGACGCTACCGTGCGACTGACGGAATGGAGTTAATCTGATGCCAGTGACGATTCCAAAAATCGGTGACATGATCACCACCGAGCAAGCCATTGAGCTGTGCCGACACTATGATTTGCACTATTTGATCGAGCGAATCAGCAAGAATCCCCAAGACTTTAAGAGCTGGGTTTTTGACGGTGCGTCCATGATTCAAGACGCTTTGTTTGCCAAGATTTTCTCAATCCCGAATCTAACCGTCATTGCATTGAGGTACGACCTCAAATACGCTTACGGTGACCCGGAAAACCAAGATGAGCGCAAGCGCGCTGATAAAGAGTTGAAACAAGAGCTGTTGAACGACCAAGCATCCAAGCTAGTGGTTTATCCAATGTATTGGGCGGTACGAGTTTTTGGCAATGGCCCGCTGAAAACAGATTTCACTTGGGGTTTTGCCAGAAACAACACTTGAGCTGCATGCTAAACAATCAAACGACCCAATCAAACAATCAATTGGCCGCCAGCACTTCTTGCAAAAACTTGTTCTGTACTGACCTTGTTGAATGACAGTAAGCGGCAAACAATCTGATTGTTTTGGATCTCCACTGTGCCGAAATTACGCACCTCAGGTCCTTTGATAGGGCCATTGAGGTAGGCGTGTATAGCTGCACCTGATGCCGTGAGCTCAACGAGTTTGCTATGCGAACTCAATTCGTGAATCAACATGTAATTGGCGTGCAAATCGCCACTGAGCATGAGCCAGTTTTTATTGATCATTTCGCCTTGAAGCCACTGGCGATCTTGGCTGTAGTTTTCCCAGCAATCGCCCTGACTGTAGGCTACGCCAATTGCGATGATGTGCAAGGCTTGTGGATGACTGGCAAAATCTTGGCTCAGTTGGTGCCGCTGTCCAGTGCCTAACAGGTCGTTTTTCCTCCGAAAAGTACGCCTATCGGTCAGATGCAGCCACGACCTTCCATTGGGCTCTAAGGCAAGCGATGTTTTACCCAGTGGTGTGAAAGCGTTGCTATTCCAATCTTGCCAAAACTCGGGGGCATCGGGGCGCTGAGGAAAGGTACGCAGGTTCTTGCTGGCGAGCGCTTGGCGAAAAGCACGCATGAAATTGGTGCTGATCTTGACTTTTTCTGCTTGGTTGGGATCGGCCAGAAGTTTTGCGCCCATGGCATCATTCCAAGTAAAATCATTGTCGTCCCAGAAAGCGTGCAGTGTGATGTTGGGGGCTGAGACGAGATTGCGAAACCGCGGCTCGGTTAACTGCTGTTGATAGCGGACAAACAAATGTTCTGTGAACTCCCAAGTCGCCATTTTTTGCAATTGGTCGATGGAAAAATCCGGGACATCGAGATATAGGTTATCTCCAAGTAGCACCACATGATCTGGCTGAGAAGCGAGAATGTCATCCCAAATGGGTTGCGTTCTGACCAAATTCCTGCTGGCACATGAGGTGAATGCGATCTTCATGGGTTTTCTCCAAAGAGCTTACCGATTGCACAAGTGTCATATGAAACAAAACTTGCCTCGAGCGCTCATTTTGAACGCATATCGCGACTATGTCCTCCCCAGAAAGGATGAGGCCAGTACCGGTGACGCGAAAGCCTAGCTATTCGCATTTGAGCGGTTAGTTGAGCTCAAAAAACTTCATCACGACTTTGTCGGCGTGGCGAACGCCGGAGCCGACGAAGAGGCGTTCGTTGATCCAGTGCAAGGCTTTGGAGCCGGTTTCAAAGCGCGGCTGGCAGCGGAAATACACGAACGCAGGGTCCACAGGCTCGCCGCGAATGAGCTTGGCGGTGACTTGCGCACTGGCATGGCGAATCGCGCTGTTGTGTACATAGATGCGATCACCGCCATCTAGCTCCAGCATGTAATGTGCTTCGAGCCTAGCCGTGGTGTCGCCCACGACGAGTTGGTAGTCTGCGCCGCCGGGCAAGACGCGTGCCGTCCAGTCTTCGCCGCGAGCCGAGCCGCCTAGGATGGGGATCATCCTGCGTAAGCCCGTGGGGCCGTGACCTGATTCGATGGGGGTTGCGACCAGTACCTCTAGGTCTGCGAAAAAATGCAATTGCGGAGTGCCGGGCGTAAGATCAACGTTCATGGTGAAGAATCAGAGACACCGCTCCTTGAGCCACTCTGGAATCTCAATCGCTTTGATACGGCTCGGGTCATCGGGATGTTTGATGCATAGGGCGCGGCGCTCTGTGCCTTCGCAAATGAGCGTGTCGCCGCGCATCACGCGGTGGCGCTGCAAAATGGTTTTTCTGCCCCATTCTTCAACGCTCGTGTGAATTTGCAAGCGCTCGCCATAGGTCGCACTGACAGAGAACTTGGTGTGAATTTCTAAGAGCGGCGTGCCGATGATGCCTTCGGTCTTCACAAGTTCTCGCCAAGGAGGAATGCCACATTGCACGAAAAAATTCAAGCTGGAGGCATCCATCCATTTGTTGAAATTGGCAAAGAAGACGATGCCTGCGGGATCGCAGTCCGCAAACATCACCTCGACTTCGTAAACAACGGTTTTGTTCATGCGTCAATCAAGAATCCGCTTTGAAGCCAAGCGTTGA
Organism: Allobrachymonas sp.; assembly: GCA_046076625.1. Classification (GTDB taxonomy): domain Bacteria; phylum Pseudomonadota; class Gammaproteobacteria; order Burkholderiales; family Burkholderiaceae_C; genus JANMDU01. The sequence goes on along the minus strand of JBJTSL010000199.1, from coordinate 1,308 downwards.
AACCAGTTTACCTGCAAAAGCAGAATCTACTTTCAGGCGAGCGGCAAATTCAGCTTGTGTGTTGGGCGATACATGCGCTGCCAAGGGCTGCATAGCGGCGACCACATCGGGCTGAATGAGGGATGCGCGCAGCATGGTGGAGGCGCGGTCTTTCGCGGCTTGGGGTGTGGCGGCTGGCATGAAGAAGCCAAACCATTCGCGCACGACGAGATCTTTGAAGCCTTGCTCTTTGTAGGTCGCGGTATCGGGCGTGAAGGGCGAGCGCTCGGGGCCAGATGTGGCGAGCAAACGGGCTCGGCCGATTTTGACATGCTGAACCCAATCGCCGAAGGGGGAGGACATGCCAGCAATTTGCCCGCCCAACACTTGCGGCACACCGGGGCCAGAGCCTGCAAACGGCACATTGGTGACGTTGGCATTCGCCGTTTTAGACAGCATGCCCATGAGCAAATGCGGCATGGAGCCAGCACCGGGGTTGCCAATCGTTGCTTTGCCGGGATTGGCATTCGCCCACTCGATGAACTGCTTCACATTGGTGACGCTCGCTGGTACGGCAGGGCCCACAGCGAAGGCGTGATCCGTGGCGTGGCCAATCGAAATCGGCGAGACATCGGCTTGGCTGTATTGCAGCTTGGAATAAGAATGAGGATAGATGGTCAGCATGGAGGCGGGCGTGTAGAGCATCACCGAGCCATCGGCAGCTGCTGACTTGAGATTGAGCACTCCGAGCTGGCCGCCTGCGCCGGGCTTGTTGTCAATGACGACGTTGTTGGCATAAATACCGCGCAGCTTTTCGCCGATGCGGCGGGCGAAGGCATCCGTCGTGCCGCCGGGTGGGAAACCGACGATGATGCGCAGCGTGTCGATGCGGCTTTGTGCGAAGGCTGGCAAGCTTCCGAGGCCAAGGACGCTGCTTGCAGCTGCGGCTTGGATGAGTGCGCGACGAGTGGTCATAAAAGTCTCCTGTGGAAAAAAAGTTAACTGGGCTTCAACAAATTGGGAGCGGTGTCTGCATACAGGGCTTGTACCAAGGCATCGCGTTCTTTGAGCACGGCGCGTTGGTTGATCGAGCCTTTGTCGGTGATTTCGCCCTTGTCGATGGTGGGCGCTTGCGACAGCATTCCCCTGCAGGACGTACTGGCCAGTACAGCGGTGCTCTCGCATTTCCAGAAGGTCTTGGACGATCTGGCCGCCAGCAGCACCGGCAGTGCCAACCGCATCGCCCGCCTGTGCCTGCTGTCGCAAGCGCCCACCATCGACAAGGGCGAAATCACCGACAAAGGCTCGATCAACCAGCGCGCCGTGCTC
>JBJTSL010000198.1:0-6751 GCA_046076625.1 Allobrachymonas sp. | reverse complement strand
GCAAAGCCCACAAAGGCCGGCATGATGGCACCGAACACCATGATGATGCCGTGCATGGTGGTGAACTGGTTGAACAGCTCAGGGTTCACCAATTGCAACCCGGGCTGGAACAATTCAGCGCGGATGCCCAACGCCAAAATGCCACCAATCATGAGCATCGCAAATGCGAACAGCAAATATAGGGTGCCAATGTCTTTATGGTTGGTCGCATAGACCCAACGCTTCCAGCCCGTGGGGGCGTGGTGGTGATCGTCGTGGTGATCGTGGCTATGACCGTGGTTATCAAGAACTGCGCTCATGATGTGTGAACCTCTGTGTTGTCTTGGCTGTGATGATTACTTGCGTGCAGCGGTAATGTCCGCGGGCTGCACAATTTTTCCAGTCTTGTTAGACCAGTTGTTCTTGGTGAACGTAATCACCGCGGCAATTTCTGTGTCGGAGAGTTGCTTCCAGGCTGGCATGGCTCCATTGCCAGCGCCGTTGAGCAAGATTTGGATTTGTTTGGCAGGATCGTTGAGCACGATCTCGCTGCCGTCCAGTGCCTTGATCGGGCCAGCGCCTTTGCCGGTCGGGGTGTGGCAGGCCACACAGTTGGCGTTGTAGACCTTCTCGCCGCGGGCCACCATGTCAGGCAGCGCCCACACCTTGGCGGGGTCATCCGCCTTGGCCGCTGCCAATTTTTTCTGCGCATCGACCCAAGCGGTGTATTCAGCCGCCGTGACGACCTTGACATGAATCGGCATGTAGGCATGCTCTTTGCCACACAGCTCGGCGCATTGGCCGTAGAAATCGCCCGTCTTCTCGGCGCGGAACCATGTGTCACGCACGAAACCTGGAATCGCATCTTGCTTCACACCAAACGCAGGCACCATCCACGCGTGGATCACGTCATTGGCGGTGGTGATGATGCGGATTTTCTTGTCCACAGGCACGACCAATGGGTTATCAACCTTAAGCAAGTAGTTGTCAGGCACAGTCGTGCCCTTGGGCAAGCCGGAATCCGACAAAGTGCGGTGCGTCACATCCAACGTGGACAAAAAGCCCAAGCCTTCGCCTTCACCTTTGATGTAGTCATAGCCCCATTTCCACTGGTAACCAGTGGCTTTAATGGTCAGATCTGCATTGGTGGTGTCTTTTTGCGCGACCCGCACTTTCGGGGCAGGCAGGGCCATGAAGATCACGATGATGAAGGGCACCACCGTCCAACCGATTTCCACCCACAGCGGCTCGGCCAACTCCTGCGCTTTGTGGCCCTGGCTCTTGCGATGCTTCCAGACCGAATAAAACATGATGCCAAACACCAGCAGGAAGATCACGATACAGATGATCATGATGTACCAGTGCAGCCAATGCTGCTCCTCGGCGATCTTGGTGACCGGGGGATGTAAATTGAGCTGGCGCACAGCGGGGCCGCCGGGCAAATCATTGACAGCCCATGCGGCCTGCGCAGCGAAAACGCCCGCACCCAACATCAATGCCTGCAACTTATCAGAGATTTTTTTGATCATCATTGCTACTCTTCAATCGTCCAAACCAAAAACTTAACCCATCCACACAGCCCCGCGCCCACCTGAAAGTCATCAAGCGGCGCGCAAAGCCATACGCAATTCTCTGGCCAGATGCGGGCGCAGCTCAGGACGAATATGCCGCCCAATTTGCACCCGCCTGCCCTGAGCCGACAGCTCAATGAGCGATCGGTCGTCAATCTGCGGCTCCACACGCACCATCTCACGCTTGAACTCCGAGCGCGAAACCTTGCCTGCTTGGGTTTGCTCCACCACCAGCTGTTCACCCTGCAGCACCAAGCGCTCCCCGTCAGTGGCGTGCCGCGCATAGACGAGAAAAGCGATGCCCACCACAGTCAACTCAGCCCAGGCAAAGGACATGATCATTTTGGCGCCTTGCAGCCAAAACATCGTGGCAATGCCGAGCGAAACGACGCACAGCGACGCGTACAACAAACCCAGTTGCGCCGGCGTGACTGAACAGTTTTTCAACAGTCGCCAGTGGATTTGGCTGCCCGCCACCGAGTCGGAGACCGTGGCGAAGCGAAACCGGGAATTGTGAAACGCGAGTTGTGACACGGCCCAAAACGGTGAGTGATTGCAGGTGTTAACCAGCGTGGGAATATACCCAATGCCAAGAAAATACAACGTTTCTAGGCAACACCGAATTGTAGCGCGGGTTGATACCTAGACAGGCTTGGACACTGGCCAAAACAACAGAAAAACAGCGATTGCTTAGGCTTTTTTGCGCCCTTGCGTCAGCATAGCGCGCATGTCGCGCATGGAAATGGCTGATTCGCTGCTCATTTTCAGGCGTGGCGTGGGCTTGAAGGCGTGGCCGTAAATGATTTCAAACGTCAACTCGATTTGGCCTTGGCTATTGCGCATCTGTTCATGCATAGCTTGGAGCAGTTGCGCTTTCCACGCTTTTCCACGCAAGCCGGGGAAACGCGCGGGATGCAGATTGCGCCCCAAGCCGCGCAGCTCCTGCAAGGCACGCTCCGTCGTGGGAAAAGTAAGCACAATGCGCTCCATGTCCATCACGGGCTCAGCAAAACCGGTGTTCACGAGCAAATCGCCCCAGTCGTGCATATCGGTCAGCGGGTGACTCAAGGGGGGCCAGCCCAGATGTGCATAAACGGCTCGCAGCTCCCGAGCCGTGTCGGGCCCCAGCGCGGAAAACATCAAAAAGCCATCGACCGCCAACATGCGATGCCATTGCTTGACAGTATCTGCGGGGTCAGGTTCAGTATGCAGGCTCATATTTGCCCAGACCATTTGAGTGCTGCCATCCTCTGCCGGTGCAGCCAGGGCCTTTTCAGTGCCTTGCAGCTGACCTAGCCAAGACTTGAACGACCCCTGTTTTGCTATCAAATAGTGAGCGCTCTGCGAAGATTCCATGCCGGCAGGTGCCAGTTTTCGATCAGAATTTGGATAAGCGGCACCCACTTGAGCATGCACTGACGCGCCCGATGCAAGCGCTCGCCAATTCACCCAAGCGGCGGGCTGCTGCTTGATCCACGACAGACGCTGCACCATGCGCTGCCCTACCTCTTCATGCAGCCAGGGTGCCTGCCCACGCAGCGCCTGGGCGTGCGCAAGGGTCTGCCAGCGGCGAGCGGCCCGAGTGTCTAGGGGCGGCGCAGGGTCGTGAGTGTTATCCATTTGTGTACGAGTATATTCATAAGCCCATGACTGGAATCTTCACTCGTTTGCTTGATGCGCTCTCGCGCCCCTTGCCCAGTGCCTGCTGGGTCTGCCGCAGTTGGGCAAGCGAGGCGATTTGCGGGGATTGCTTGGCTCGCTTTGCGCGGCCGCGCCTCAGGTGCACCACTTGCGCAATCCCTTTGACAGCATCCTCTGCTGACTTGCGCTGTGGCGCGTGTTTAAGCTTGGGCAGCGCACTGGACAGTTGCCACGCCGCCGTGGACTATGCGGACCCGTGGGACAGGCTGCTGCAACGCTTCAAATATTCAGACGCAGGCGAATTGTCGGCCCAGCCCGCGTTGGCTGGCAGCTTGGCACTCATCACGCAGCATGTGGCGGCGCAAGACGCAGCACTGGCAGCGGCTCTGCAGCAGATCGGCAAAAGCGATTGGGTGATCCCTGTGGCGCTGCATCCCCAGAGGCAACGCGAACGCGGCTTCAACCAAGCCCAGCGCTTCGCCCAAGCGATGCTGCCGCCCACAGCGCGCATTCGCACTGACCTGCTGCTGCGCGTGAAAAACACCGCTGTGCAAGCTGATTTGCCGCGTGACCAGCGTATGGCCAACCTACGCCAAGCCTTCATCGCCGCGCCTTTGTCCGCCCACGAACTGCGCGGCGCACACGTCACGCTGATCGACGACGTGACCACCACCACCGCTACTTTGAGCGCAGCAGCCAATGCGTTGCGACAAGCGGGTGCAACACACGTGCATGCGCTGGTGTTTGCCCGCACCGCTTGATTGTTAAGCAATTTTAGCTATTCGCCGGCATGAAATATGCGCGGAATGCTCCTGAATTTATAGCGATTTAGACCTCAATTCACCATCACCACCTTGCCCCGCACGCCTCGCGAAGCCATGTGCGCATAGGCCGCTTTCAGCTCGCTCATCGGCATTTTGCGGTCAATGACGGGCTTGATTTGTCCAGTCGAATACCAAGCGGCCAATTGTTTGATCTGGCCCATAAACGCTTTGGGTTCACGTTGGGTGAAATCGCCCCAAAACACGCCGACGATGCTTGCGCCTTTGAGCAGCGCCAAGTTCAAAGGCAGGGCTGGAATCGGGCCACTCGCAAAGCCAATCACCAAATAGCGACCGCGCCAAGCAATCGAGCGGAAAGCTGGCTCGGCGAATTGGCCGCCAATCGGGTCGTAGATCACATCGGGCGCTTTGCTGCCCAGCGCTTGGCAGGTGGATTTGATAGCACCGCGCAGACTGTCGCTGAAAGTTTCTGGGTCTTTGAAATCGCCGTAGTTGATGACTGCATCCGCGCCGATTTGCGTGGCGGTGGCGCATTTCTCATCTGTCGAAGCGGCAGCAATCACTTTGGCACCCGCTGCCTTGGCGATTTGCACCGCCGCCGTGCCCACGCCACCTGCAGCGCCCAGCACGAGTACGGTCTCCCCCTCTTTGAGTTGACCACGGTCCAGCAGTGCGTGGATCGTCGTGGCATAGGTCATGAGCAGGGAGGCGCCGTCTTCAAATGTGAAACCCGGCGGCATGGGCAGCGCCAGCATCGCCTTGCACACCGCATGCGTGCCAAACCCGCCCGTGCCGTTGAGGCAAATGACGCTCTGGCCCACTTGCAGATGCGTCACGCCCTCGCCCAGCGCCTCCACCACACCGGCAAACTCCGAACCGGGCACGAAGGGCAGCGGCGGCTTGATCTGGTATTTGTTTTCCACGATCAGTTTGTCGGGGAAATTCAAGCTCGCCGCCTTGATGGCCACGAGCACCTCGCCCGCTTTCGGCTCGGGGGTGGACATTTCTTTCCAGTTCAGCGCGTCCACGCCTGTTGGGGTTTCGCAAAGCCATGCATGCATGAGAGTCTCCTGTGGATCAGTCAAAGAATGCAGGATAGCAGTGTCGCAGTCGATCAGTGCCGCTGGCTTGCACGAAGGCGACATGCCATGAAAAAAGCCCTGGGCTTGTCGCGCAGGGCTTTGGGGGTGGATTGAAAACTCGGGTTTATTCGCGTTCGCCACCAAAGATGCCCAGCAAAGCCAAGAGGCTTTGGAACACATTGAAAATGTCCATATACAGTGCCAGCGTGGCGCTGATGTAGTTCGTCTCGCCGCCATCCATGATCTGCTTGAGGTCATAGAGCATATAAGCCGAAAAGATGCCCACGCAGAGCATGCTGATCACAGCCATACCAATGCCAGAGCCCATCAACGCAAATACGATGCCGCCGACAAGCACGACCAGCGAGCCCACGAACAACCATTTGCCCATGCTGGACAGGTCTCGCTTGATCACGCTGGCCAAGCTGGCCATGAGGAAAAACACGCCTGCGGTGCCGCCGAAAGCTGTCATGATCAGGCTCGGGCCGTTCTTGAAACCCAGCACGGAAGCGATCATGCGTGAGAGCATGATGCCCATGAAAAACGTGAACGCCAAAAGCACCGGTACGCCGGCTGCGGAATTTTTGGTCTTTTCAATGGCAAACATGAAACCAATTGCACCGCCCATGAAAAGCGCGATCGACATGAAAGTGCCCATGCCGCGCAGCACGTTGGTGAGGCCGGTGGCCATGGCCAGCCACGCGCCGAACACGGTGGGGATCATGCTCAGGGCCAGCAGCCAGTAGGTGTTGCGCAGCACGCGGTTGCGCTCCGCGCCTTGAAGCGCGCCACTGGGGTGTAAAACAATCGTATCGCTCATGGACTACTCCTTCAAACTGCATTTGGTTCGCAGCGTGCGCAAATTCTAGAGCAAATTGCTCGCAATAGCGCGGCTGCTGGTTTTCTACTTTTTGTATGGATTCTTTTGATTTTTTCAGGTGTTTAACGTTGCCGCATAGCCGTTACGATCAGGGTTTGATAAACTTTGGACAATTCCCATGAAAACCAAATCCGTACTCGAAACTGCTGATGTGAAAGCCATTTTGGCAGCTGCCGAGGCCGAAGCCTTGAAAAACAACTGGGCGGTGACGATTGCCGTGGTCGATGACGGCGGCGCTTTGCTCGGCTTGCAGCGCTTGGATGGTGTGGCCGCGATTTCTTCTCATATCGCACCCGCTAAAGCGCAAACCGCCGCACTTGGTCGCCGCGAAAGCAAAAATTATGAAGAGATTATCAACGGCGGGCGCAGCAGCTTTTTGAGTGCCCCCCAGCTGCAAGGCATGCTCGAAGGCGGCGTACCGATCATGAAAGACGGCCAATGCATTGGCGCAGTCGGCGTGAGCGGCGTGAAATCCTCAGAAGATGCGCAAATTGCCAAGGCTGGGATTGCTGCGCTGGGTCTATAGTCTTCGGAAGCGCTGCGTAGACGCTATCAATTTCATAGCGCTCTATGCATAATTTATGCCGGCAAACTGCCTGTTTTGCTTATAAATTAGGCTTTATACGCTGCTGGATCGAGCTCACGCGTTTTGTCCTCGATCCAGGCCTCTACTTCGCGCATCATTTCATCGGGTTCGCGCCCTTGGCTGCTGATCTGCGGGCCAATGGCCACATCCACTACGCCCGGCGTTTTGACAAACGCTTTGCGCGAAGTAGAGGCCTGGATCGAGGACAAAACGCGTGAGCTCGATCCAGC
>JBJTSL010000197.1:0-3486 GCA_046076625.1 Allobrachymonas sp. | reverse complement strand
CCGCGAGCAGCCGCGTGCCGATCTTTCGCATCCTGCCATGGCGGTGAATCTCGATGCCTGTATTCAGTGCACACGCTGCGTGCGCGCTTGCCGCGAAGAGCAGGCCAACGATGTGATCGGCTATGCGCTGCGCGGCGGGCATTCCAGCATCGTGTTTGACCAAGCTGATTCGATGGGCGAGAGCAGTTGCGTGGCTTGCGGCGAATGCGTGCAAGCCTGCCCTACAGGGGCTCTCATGCCGAAGACGCAGATAGGCTCGCAGAAGGTTGATCAAAAAGTTGATTCCGTCTGCCCTTACTGCGGGGTGGGTTGTTTGATCACCTACAACGTGAAAGACTCCAAAATCGTGAGTGTCGAGGGGCGCGACGGGCCTGCCAACCAATCGCGGCTTTGCGTCAAAGGCCGTTTTGGTTTTGACTATGTGCATCACGAAGGGCGCTTAACCAAGCCATTGATTCGCAAAGCAGGTGTGCTCAAAGAAATTTTGCCGCGCGATGCAGATTGGCGTGATGTCTTCCGCGAAGCGACGTGGGAAGAAGCGCTTGATCTGGCGGGCGGCAAGCTCAAAGGTTTGCGCGATCAGTATGGCGCCAAGGCATTGGCAGGTTTTGGCAGTGCCAAAGGCAGCAATGAAGAAGCCTACATCTTCCAAAAACTCGTGCGCACCGGCTTTGGCAGCAACAATGTGGATCATTGCACCCGCTTGTGCCATGCGTCATCCGTAGCTGCGTTGCTCGAGGGGGTAGGCTCAGGGGCAGTGAGCAATCAAGTCAATGATGTGGCGCATAGCGAAGTCATCCTGGTGATTGGCTCGAACCCCACGGCCAATCACCCGGTTGCAGCCACCTGGATTAAGAATGCCGCCAAAAAGGGCACAAAGATCATCTTGGCCGATCCCCGCAAAACGGATCTGGCGCGCCATGCCTGGCGCTCGCTGCAGTTCAAGCCAGACACGGATGTGTTGCTGCTCAACGCGATGCTGCACACCATCATTGAAGAAGAGCTAGTCGCCGGCGAATTTGTTGCGCAGCGTGCTACAAATTATGAAGCTCTTGAAGCCCAGGTCAAAGCTTTCGCGCCTGAGCGCGTGGCCGCGCAATGTGGCATTGATGCTGCGACGATCCGCGAAGTCGCGCGTACCTTCGCGCAAGCCAAGAGCGCGATGATTCTCTGGGGCATGGGCGTGAGCCAGCATGTGCATGGCACAGACAACGCCCGCTGCCTGATTGCGCTCGTCACCATCACCGGCCAACTTGGCCGGCCGGGCACTGGCTTGCATCCCCTACGCGGGCAAAACAATGTGCAAGGTGCGAGCGATGCCGGCTTGATTCCAATGATGCTGCCCAACTACCAGCGAGTAGACAACCCGCTGGCGCACGCATGGTTTGAAGACTTTTGGAAGACCAAGCTCGATGACAAGCCTGGCTATACCGTGGTTGAGATCATGCACAAAGCGCTGACTGAGGAAAGTGACCCGCACAAAATTCGCGGTATGTATGTCATGGGCGAAAACCCCGCCATGAGCGACCCCGATCTCGCTCACGCGCGCCAAGCGCTAGCCTCGCTGGAGCATCTGGTCGTTCAAGACATTTTCATGACGGAAACTGCATGGCTGGCCGATGTGGTGTTGCCCGCAAGCGCCTGGCCTGAGAAGACAGGCACAGTGAGCAATACCGATCGCATGGTGCAGCTTGGCCGCCAAGCATTGCCACTGCCCGGCAATGCCAAGCAAGATTTGTGGATCATTCAACAGCTCGCCAAGCGCCTCGACTTGAATTGGGGCTACCAAGGCGAAAACGATGAAAGCCAAGGCAGCGGTGTGGCCTACGTTTATGAAGAAATGCGCCAAGCCATGCACGGGGCCATCGCAGGCATCACCTGGTCAAGGCTGGAGCGCGAAGGCTCGGTGACGTACCCCTGCCTGAGCGAAGCCGATCCTGGTCAGCCCATCGTCTTCCAAGACAGCGTGCCCACGGCCAACGGCAAGATCAAGCTCGTGCCAGCAAGCTTTATCCATGCCGATGAGCGGCCAGACGCCGAGTACCCATATGTCCTCATCACTGGCCGCCAGCTTGAACACTGGCACACGGGCTCCATGACGCGCCGCGCGAGCATGCTCGATGCGATTGAGCCGCAGGCCACCGCTTCGATCAACTCTGCGTTGGCGGTTCAATTGAAGATACAAGCCGGTGAAATGATGAAAGTCGCGTCAAGGCGCGGAGAGATTGCGCTTCAAATGCGCATTGACGATGGCACGCCAGAAAACACCGTCTTCATCCCCTTCGCCTACGCGGAAGCGGCAGCGAACCTGCTCACCAATGCCGCGCTCGATCCGTTTGGAAAAATTCCCGAGTTCAAGTATTGCGCAGTGGCATTGAGAAACGCTTGACTCCTAAGGCACTAAGGCGAACGTCGCAAACCCATCAGCGCCTTCTTTGAGCAACTTGATGTTTGTGTGGTTGCCCAAGAACTTCTGTGCTGTGCTGGCGGAAGTGAAGGTCATCGTGATGCCTGGCACCGGGAGGATGCGCCAGTTGTTGTCAGCGCTGGGATTGATTTTTCCGCCGGCTGCTTGGCTGCCGTCGCGCAGGTATTCCACCAGCGCTTCACGGTTTTCTTCAGGAGCATCCAAAATCACCTTGTCTGCGCCCAAGGCTGGGAAATTGCCGCCACCATAGGCTCGGTAGTTGTTGGTGGCGACAACGAATTGCGCGCTCAAGTCAATCGGCTGACCATTGAAGCGCAGGTTCTTCACGCGGCTGGCCGCCGCCGCTGTCACACTGGCAGTTGAGGTGTTGAGATTGCCACGCGTGTCGTACTTGGGCGGTTGGGTCAGATCCAACTCGTAGGTGACGCCGTCCAGGGTGTCGAAATTGAAGCTGGGGAAGGCGTTGTTGATCAGGTTCTGCTCAGGTGCGCCCTTGGGGTCGATGGTATTGAATTGACCTGCACTCATTTCAATCCAATCGCGCACCTGAGCGCCTGTCAGGCGCATGGCTTTGAGGGTGTTAGGGTAGATGTAGAGGTCGGCCACATTCTTGATGGCAATCGGCCCTGCGGGAATGTCGGTGTAGTAGGTCGCACCTTGACGTCCCCCAGCTTTGAACGGCGCCGCTGCCGACAGGATGGGCAGATTGGCATGGGGCGTACCGACCAAGGCTTTCTTCACATACGCAATTTGTGCATTGGAGACGATTTGCACAGAGGAATCATCAGCCACTTGCGCAAAGTAGCTGTAAATCGGTGCGCTGCTCTCCGCGACCTTCGCGCGCACGTAGGCCAGCGTCGCTTCATGCTCCTCTTTGATAGCAGCCTCAACCATTGGGTCGGACTCCACCGTGGATTTGCGTGCGGTGCGGTCAAAAATTGGGCGCAGCAGCGATTGGCTGTCGTCGACGAGCCATTTGCCAGAGGCGTTGTCCAGCGTCAAATCAATGATGCCCAAATGATCGCCCCAACGACCGGGCATGACGGGGGCGACGCCAT
>JBJTSL010000196.1:0-3662 GCA_046076625.1 Allobrachymonas sp. | reverse complement strand
CATTGGCAATCTCTTAAGTGCTGATACATCAAAGCTAAAGATTCCCATAGTGGGTGGCTTGATATATCTAATTGCTTATCTAACATTCAAGTTTTTCGTGCCGAAAGAAATTGAAAAATACGACAAAACTGCGTTCATGAGCGTCTATACACACAGACTGCTAAAGAGATGAATGCATTAGACGGAGGAGAAAATAAGCACCCGGTATTCTGGGATTTGGCAACAATGCAGCCTGACTACGAACCTGATGCAATATCTGCTGAATAAATTTGATTTGCATGACGCTTTATTTCCGAAGGGCTCAAAATCGTAGGAAGTGAGTCTGCAATAGCGCTCAGAGCTTTGCATAGGTAAGCTGTCAAACAATCAGCCCTGGATTGGCTGTGTCGGTATAGAAAAAAACTGCTCTTCCCGAAGGAACAGCAGCTGTACCATTTCAGTGAGCTTTTGCTTGACTGAGGTTTAAATCAGCTCAAGGCTTACGCGTTGCTTTGCGAGCAAAGCTTTTGCCTGCTGGCTTGATGCCGGTTTTGGCAAAGGGCTTGGGGGCAGATTTGAAACCGTCTTTGAAGCCGCCTTTAAAGTCACCGGCAGGCTTGGCGTAGCTTTTACCCTCTTTGCCGGGGAATTTGTCGTCTGCAAAACCGTTGCTGCCGCCTGCGCCAAAGCTGGGGCTGCGCGGCTTGAAGCTTTTGCCGAAAGATTTGTCGCCAGCGAAGCCGTTGCCTGCGAAACCATTGCCACGCTCTGAGCGCTCGCCAAAGCTACCGCCGCCGAAGCTTACCGAGTCGCGTTGATCACGTTGCTCGCCACGCGGGGCAAAATTTCGCTGCTCATGGCGTTGTTCGTTGCCACCGAAGCCACGGCCCTCTGACCGATTGTCAGAACGGCCACTGAAGCCGCGATCATTGCCACCGCCGAAACCGCCGGAGCGTGCGCCGAAACCACCACCACTGTTACCACGGCGGTCACCGCAGAAGCTGCGGTTGTCAGAGCGGCCGGCAAAGCCGCCGCCTTTGCCGCCGAATTTACCAAACGGGTTTTTCTTCTCGCGGGGGCGCTCGGTGGGCTCCAAACCGGGGATCACATCCGCGCGGAATGGCTGCTTGGTGTAATCCTCAATATCGCGGATGCGGAAGCGGTCACGCGGCTCGGCGAATGTGACGGCCATGCCGTCGCGGCCTGCGCGGCCAGTGCGGCCAATGCGGTGCGTGTAATCTTCGGCCTTCATGGGCAGGCCATAGTTGAATACGTGGGAGATGCTGGGCACGTCGATGCCGCGTGCGGCCACATCGGTGGCTACGAGGAACTGAATATGACCGTCGCGCAGCATTTTCAGGCGGCGGTTGCGCAGGCCTTGGCTCAGGGCGCCGTGCAAGGCAGCCGCATCAAAGCCGCTATCGGCCAAGTCTTGCGCGAGTGCGTCGCATTCGAGCTGGGTGCTGGCAAAAACTATGGCCTGCACGATGCTGGTCTCGCGCATCCAATGGTCGAGCAGCTTGCGCTTGTGCACGAGGTTGTCGGCCCAGAAGAGCTTTTGCGTGATGTTGACGTGTTTTTGCTGAGGACTGTCGATCGTGATGCGTTGGGCGGCTTGGCCATTGCCCCGCATCACGCGCTTAGCCAGTTCCATGATGCGGGGCGCAAAGGTGGCGCTGAACATCATGGTTTGCTCGCGGTTTTCCGTGAGCTGGTGAATCGCGGCGAGATCGTCGGAAAAACCTAGATCGAGCATGCGGTCGGCTTCATCGAGCACGAGGCATTTGACGGCTTCGCACTTGATCTGGCCATTGCGCTGCAGATCGAGCAGGCGGCCCGGCGTGGCGACCACGAGGTTCGCGCCTTGCAGTTTGGCAATCTGCAGGTGATAGGGCAGACCACCGATCACGTTGGCGATGCGCACGCCGCTCATGTGGCGCACAAGATCAATCGCATCGTTGGCCACCTGCTGCGCCAGCTCACGCGTAGGGCAGAGGATGAGCGCCAAGGGCGTGGCGGGTTTGAAATTTCGCGGGTCGGTAGGGTTTTTGCGGCGCGGCTTCTTTGGAGCTTCTTGGCCTGCGGCTTTGGCTTCTTCCAGCTTTTGCGCCCAAGCCAAGCTCTCTAGGCGATCACGCTCGCGCTGCTCGGTGTCCAGGCGATGCAAGATGGGCAGGAGGAAGGCGGCGGTTTTGCCGGAGCCGGTTTGGCTGGACACCATCAGGTCGTTGATGACCTCGTCGCCCGCTGCATCAGGTGGCGTCATGGCCAAGGGCAACACACGGGCTTGCACAGCGGTGGGCTCTTTGTAGCCCAAGCCTTCGATGGCTTTGAGCAGGGAGGCGCTAAGGCCAAGTTGCTCGAACGGATTGGGTTCGCTCGATTCCTCTGGTGATTCTTCATTTGCTACGAAATCAGTAGCATCTAGCGCAGATTGCACGCCGGGCAACTCGTTGTTTTCTACCAAATTGGAGGCAGAGATCGATTTAAATTCTTCAGTAAAGTCGTTCATGCAAAAACAATCCACGCACAGGCTAATGCCGGGGCGCGGAGTCCATAAATGTCTGAAGGGTCGGGGTAGATGACCACTTTCGGACGGATTGATATCACATCAACCATCCAACAAGTGTCACGCGGATCAGATGCTGTTTGACGCAATGTCAGTGCTCTGGCGCGGCGGCTGTTCAAAATGCTTGAAAGCCCAAGGTGTGTGGTGATGCACAAAATTCGGATCAGGGAAAACCCGAAAGGCGAATTATGACACAGAATGAGAAACGATGAAAAACAGCCCATCCCTTTCAAATTGGCGCAGTGTGCGTGCATATCGGCAAAGCTTGGCTTTCGAGCTGGAGCAACGCCACACCCTAAGATGGCATAGCTTCTGGATTGGGTTGCTGACCTTGCTGTCCATGTGGGCGACCAGTTTTGCGCTCAGGCTCGCTTGGTCAGAAGGTTTGCTCGGTATCCGATATGCCTTGGTGTTGGCCGTGGGCTACGGCGCATGTTTGCTCTTGATTCGCTTATGGGCCGGTTACTTGAGTGGCAAAGAGCGCGTCGATTCAGGTTTGGGCGATGTCATCGGGGAGGTTCTGCCTGATATTCCAGGAAATATTCGCGTCCCGGAGGCGGGGGTTCAACTGCCCAAGATGAGCTCTGGAGGCGGAGGTGATTTCACTGGAGGGGGCGCTCAAGCGAGCTTTGATTCCGGTAGTGCGCTTGGCCATTCGAGCAATCAGCTGGTTTCTGGCGCATTCGAAGCGGCTGGTGCAGCCGATGAAGGGGCGGTCGTCGTCGTGCCAGTATTGGCTGTCTTTGCCATGCTTGTCTTGGCTTTAACAGGCGCAAGCTTGATGTTTTCCATGTTGTTTGGCATCGATGTGCTGCTTGCAGTCACTGTTGAAGTGGCGCTGGCTCTCACAGCAGGCCGCACTGCTTACAAAGTGGCCGCTGAGGATTGGCTTCAGACAGCTGTGCAATTGACTTGGAAACCTATGCTGGGTGTGGTGGTTAGCGCGATGGCGTTAGGTTTTTTGATCGACTACTACGTCCCACACGCCCAGTCTGCATCACAAGCCATCCGGTTCATGAGTTGGTAAGGCCAGTTTCGCTTGCAATTTGCGGAAGATGTCAGGCGGCGGCTTGATGAGGCCATGATCGCCGGAGAAGATGCCGCCTTGGAAACA
>JBJTSL010000195.1:0-3081 GCA_046076625.1 Allobrachymonas sp. | reverse complement strand
TGCAAATAGGCCAAAGCCGCGGTGATTCCGCTGAACATACCAATTAAGCCGGCCCATAGTTGATTGGCCTCAAACGCGGGACGCAGCACCATGACGACACCGCCAAAGCCCGCGAGGATAGTGGCAAACAATGGGCCTTGTTTGTCGGCGCGGCCATAAATCAGCGCACCGCCCACGAGAAAGGCCGCCACCCAAATACTGCTCATGTAATTCAAAGTCATCGCAGTGGCCAGCGGCAAATGCTGCAAGGCAAAAAACCACGCCAGCAAGGAAAGCGCACCAATGATGCCGCGCCAAGCATGCATGCCGATGCGCTGGGTCTTCAAGCTCACGCCCAGCGATTTCGCCCACACAAAAGTGAACGCCATGCTCACCATGCCCCGATACGCCACCAGCTCCATCGCGTTGTAATGCTCGGCGGCAAACTTCACGCACACCCCCATGACCGCAAACGCCAGCGCGGCCACCAGCATCCACAGCGGCTGATAAACAGAGGTTTTCATGTTTTATAGAAAAAATAGCCGATAGCAGGCCTCACTACTGGGCACGTTGCTCACTAAATTATAGCGGTGGAGCTGGCAGCTTGTTTGCCTCGGTAGCCAATGATGCGACGATCTCAAAGCGCCAAGTGGCGATGGCTGCACGCTTTTGCCAACTCAGCATCGTGGCTGACCAGCAGCACTGCGCATTGGTGTGAAGCAGCTGTTTTCATAAGCAGCTTCATCGTCTCGTGCTGCGTGATCACGTCCAGGCGCGAAGTGGGTTCATCCGCGAAGATGAAGGCGGGCTCGAGAAGCATTAGGCGTAGCAAGGCGATGCGCTGAAGCTCGCCGCCGGAGACTTCGCTGGGTAATCGATCCAAGAGTTCGGATTTTAGGCCAAGCTCTTGCATCAGGGGTTCGCTACGCGGCATGTTTAGGCGGTGTAGTGCAGACAAGTCTTGCAGCGCATCGCGCAGCTTGCGCTGTGGCACGAAGGCGGCGGGTGGATCTTGGTAGAGCTTTTGGAATTTATGTCGAGGCAGTAGCGCTTTTTCCACGTGGCCTGCATCAGCTTTCACGAGGCCGAGCAGGATATTGCCCAGCGTGGTTTTGCCGCAGCCACTTGCGCCGCTCACCGAAAGCGTCTCGCCACGTTGCAAGCTCAGATCAATGTTTTGGAAGAGGTGGCGATCACCATAGCTTTTGGAGAGTTGATGCGCTTGGATCACCAAGCTCTGACGATCGCTTTCGAGGGGCTTGACCAAGCTCGCCCAATTCGCAGGCTGAGCCGCAAGCAGAGCCTGTGTGTAAACATGCTGTGGCCTCGCAAACACATCTTCTGCCGGGCCACTCTCCACCACGCGCCCAGCTTGCATGACGAGCACTTTACCGCCGAGCAGGCGAGCGAGCGCAAGATCGTGAGTGATGGTCAGCAGTGCTTGCCCCGCGCTTTGCAATTCGAGCAAAAGCTGAGCTACCGAATCGCGGGCGCTCGGGTCAAGCCCTTTGGTCGGCTCATCGGCCAGCACAATGCGTGCGCCGGTCATACCGCTTGCCGCCACGCCCACACGCTGCGCCATGCCACCGGAGATTTGGTGCAGCCATTGCTGCGCTGCGTGGCCAATGCCAAGCTGCGCCATGCGCTGCATCGCGTTGGACTGCGCTTCGCCCCAACTCAGGCCTTGCGCATAATGCGCCGCTTCGCTCACTTGCGCATGCATGCGCATCAGTGGGCTCAGGGCCGTCCATGGCTCTTGCGGCAGCATGGTGATAGCTTTGCCCCAGAGCGCTTGCGTCTTGCTGCGCTCGCCATCGGTGGCATGGCCTGCAATCGTGATTTGGCCACGTGCACGCAAGGCAGCGGGCAGTGTGCCCATGATGGCTTGCGCAAGAATAGACTTGCCTGCGCCCGATTCGCACACGATGGTGAGGCGCTCGCCAGCATGCAGCTCCAGTTGCGCCCCTTCGAGCAGAAGCGAACCATCTTGCAACTCAATCGCGAGATCTTGTACTTTGAGAAGCGCCTCAGGCATGAGCGCCTCCCGCAGCTGATGCGTTCACGCGCCGAGCCACTGCTTGTAAGAGCATGACGATGCCCACCAGCGTCACCACGGGTGCGCCCAGCAGCCAGGGCGCGGCTTCGTAGTAGGGCAGGGCTTCCGTCATCATCAGGCCCAGCTCAGCCGTAGGCGGGCGAATGCCCACCCCGATAAAACCGAGCGCTGCGACCGCCAGCACACTGCTGGCCACGGCATAGCTCCAGAGCGTGAGCAAGCTGCTCGAAATCGGCGGCCACACATGATGGCTGAGCACATACCAACTGCCAAAGCCGAGCAAGCGAGAGGCCTGAACCGGTTCGCCGAGCAAAACCCCGCGCGCCTGCGGCCGCACAAAGCGATAAAACTCCACCCAAGCCGTGAGCACCAAGCCGCTGTATAGCGCCCATTTTTCACTTGGCGCGAGCGCGGCTACAAGGACGACCCATAGCAATGCAGGAACACTGCTCACAGCGTCTGCAAGCAAGCTGCATGCTCGTTCGGTGATGCCACTGCGCCATGCAGCCAACAGTCCGATCGTAGTGCCAAGCAAGAGCGCAAAGCTTGCTGCCGTTATCGCTAAGCCAAACGACACACGCAGCGCTTCCATCAAACGCGCGAGCAGATCGCGGCCCAAATGATCGGCGCCCAGCAAATGGCTGCTGCTCGGCGCGCGTAAGTTGCCTGAGAGGTTTTGTGCATGCGGATCTTGCGCCCACCATAGCGCGAGCCAAGCGACGAGCAGTGTGGCAAGCAAGATGCAGGCTGGTAGCCAGAAAGATGCGTTTTGGAGGAGTTTTGACCTACTCGCCGGCATATTGATTGATGTTTTAGCTACTGTATTCATAGCAAACTCAGTTCGCAGCGTTTAAGGCCGAAGCACTGCGTTGACGTGGATCAAGTAGCTTCACGACCAAATCCACCGTCCAGTTCAACACCACAAACAGCAAGGCAAGAATGAGCGCCGTGCCCTGGATCATGGGCACATCGCGGGCAAACACCGCATGCACCATCGCATGCCCAATGCCAGGCCAAGCAAACAAGCTCTCCACCACCACCACGCC
>JBJTSL010000194.1:0-3104 GCA_046076625.1 Allobrachymonas sp. | reverse complement strand
CGGATTTGGCGCGAGTGCCGACGTGGAGCTATTTGGCGGTGCATGCAGTGGTGCAAGCGCACTTGCTGGAGGGAGAAGCGGCCAAAGATGCGCTGCTCAAGCAACTGATCGCCGACCATGAGCCGCCTTATGCCCAGCAGTGGATTGACCTTGGCGAAGAGTTTCAGCACAAGATGCTGGCAGGCATTGTGGCGTTTGAGTTGCGCATTGAGCGGCTCGAATGCAAGATCAAGATCAACCAGCATCGCCCCGAGTCGCATGCGGCCATGCATGCGATCTATGCGCAAGGGGGCGAGCAGGAGCGTGCGCTGGCGCGGTGGATGGAAGATTTGGCAATGGTGTCTGCACCCGCAGGGGCATCACCAGCCTGAGCTGCATGCGCCGGCGGCTCGCACTAAGATGCGGGGATGAATTCCAACTTTATCTCTTTGGGCCTGCGCTCGCTCTGGCGTGATTTGCGGGCGGGCGAGCTGCGTCTGCTGATTGTGGCGGTGAGTTTGGCCGTGGCGGCGCTCACAGCGGTCGGGTTTTTTGCAGACCGCATCAAAGGTGGTTTGCAGCGCGATGCGCGGGCTTTGATTGGCGGCGATGCGGTGGTGAGCAGCGACAAGCCCACGCCGGCTGAGATTGTGGCCAAGGCACAAGAGCTGGGCTTGAAGCGCGTAGGCACGGTGGGCTTTCCAACGATGGCGCGTGCACCGGAAGACGGTGGCGGCGCGTCTAAGCTGGTGGCGCTCAAGGCGGTAGAGCCGGGCTACCCGCTGCGCGGCAGCCTGAAGATTGCCACAGCGCCCGATGCGCCTGAGCAGGCAACCCGCGCCATTCCCGAGACCGGCTCGGTCTGGGTGGATGGCAATCTGCCTGATTCGCTTGGCCTCAAGATGGGGGATGCGCTGCTGCTGGGGGCGATCAAACTGCGCGTGGACCGAGTGATCATGGCTGAGCCAGACCGGGGCGCAGGCTTCATGAATTTTGCGCCTCGCGTGATGATCAACGCCCAAGATTTGGCAGCCACAGGCTTGGTGCAGCCTGCCAGCCGCATGACGTATCGCATGGCGGTGATCTCGGAGGATCAACGATCGGTCAAGACTTTTTCTGACTGGGTGGCCGCAAAAGACAAGAGTGGTGAATTTCGTGGGCTGCGTCTGGAATCGCTCGAAGGCGGGCGACCCGAGATGCGCTCCACACTGGACAGGGCTGAGAAGTTTTTGAACCTCGTGGCGCTGTTGGCGGCACTGCTGAGCGCAGTTGCCGTAGGCATTGCGGCGCGTGGCTTTGCGGCGCGGCATTTGGACCAATGCGCGATGTTGCGTGTGCTCGGCGTGTCGCAGCGCAGCATGGCGGGTGGCTATGTTTTTGAATTTGCGGTGGTGGGCGTGGTGGCCAGCGCCTTGGGTGTGCTGCTGGGTTATGCGGTGCATTTTGGCTTTGTGATGCTGCTGTCGGGCCTTGTGGAGTCGAGCCTGCCGCCGGCTAGCATTTGGCCGGTACTGTTTGGCTTGGGCATGGGGCTCACGCTGCTCGCTGCTTTTGGCCTGCCTCCCGTGTTGCAGTTGGCGCAAGTGCCGCCGCTGCGTGTGATTCGGCGCGATGTGGGCGGCTTGAAGGCGGCTTCTGCGGGCGCCTTGCTACTGGGCATGGCCGGCTTTGCAGCGCTGCTCATGTCGGCCAGCCGCGACGTGAAGCTCGGCGGTATTGCTGTGGGCGGGTTTTTGGCGGCTGTGTTGGTGTTTGCGCTGCTCAGCTATGCTGCCGTGAAACTGCTGCGCAAGAGCGTGAACGAAGCCACTGCGCCTCGCTGGCTGGTGCTGGCAACGCGACAGATTTCTGCCAGGCCTGCTTATGCGGTAGTGCAGGTGAGCAGTTTGGCCGTGGGGCTCTTGGCTTTGGTGCTCCTGATTTTGCTGCGCACGGATTTGATTTCTAGTTGGCGCAAAGCAACGCCCCCCGATGCACCGAACCGCTTTGTGATCAACATCATGCCCGAGCAAAGTGCTCAGTTTGTGAACAACATGGAGGCGCAGGGCATCAAGAAGTATGATTTTTTCCCGATGATTCGCGGGCGCTTGGTGGCGTTGAATGGCAAAACCGTCACGCCCGACCAGTTTGCCGACGACCGCACCAAACGCTTGGTAGACCGCGAGTTCAACCTCTCGCACGCCGCCCTACAGCCTAAGCACAACACTGTCATTGCTGGCCGTTGGACGCCCGAGGAAAAAGACGCGATCAGCGTGGAAGAGGGCATTGCCAAAGACTTGGGGCTGAAAATGGGCGATTCGCTCACATTTGATATTGGCGGCATGCAAGTCACCAGCAAAATCACCAGTCTGCGCAAGGTCGATTGGGGCAGCATGCGCGCGAACTTTTTCGTGATGTACACCGTGAGCCAGATGCCCGATGTGCCAGTCACATACATGAGCGCTTTCAAAGCGCCCGACGTCAAGGGCTTTGACAACGCACTCGTGAGGCAGTTTCCCAATGTGACCAATGTGGACATGAGCCTGACCATCAACCAGGTGCAGCGCGTGCTAGATCAGGTGATTCGCGCGGTGGAGTTTCTCTTCGGCTTTACGCTGCTGGCTGGCTTGGTGGTGCTGTTTGCTGCAGTGACGGCCACACGCGAGGAGCGTACCCGGGAGTTTGCGATTCTTCGCGCCGTGGGCGCACGAAGCCAGCTTTTGCGGCAAGTGCAACGCGCCGAGCTGGCGGGTGTGGGCATGCTGGCAGGCGTATTGGCGAGTATCGTGGCGCTGGGCGTGGGCTGGGCGCTGGCACGTTTCGTGTTTGAGTTCACCTGGAATCCAGTAGCCTGGGTGGTGCCCGCAGCAGGTGTGCTTGGCGCAGCGCTGGCGCTGATTGCAGGCTGGTGGGGGCTTCGTGTGGTGCTCAACACGCCGGTGGTGAGTACGCTACGGCGGGCGGCTGAGTGATACTCATCCACCATTGGTGGCGCGGTAGCGGTGCATGACGCTACAGCACTTGAACACAACTTCAGGCATGGAAGTTCAAAGTCAGCGATGACAAGGGCGCACCAAACTCGGCATGCCAGCTTTGACCAGCAGCCACAGGGAAGGCATCCGTCCAGGTGCCGGTGGTGATGACAT
>JBJTSL010000193.1:0-4323 GCA_046076625.1 Allobrachymonas sp. | reverse complement strand
CGAAATGGCTTCTCGCGCGGCACCATGACAATCCCCCGCGCGTGCATCGTGCAGCTGGTGAATCGACACCACGGGATAGCTGCTGCGCACCACAGCGGCGCCAGGGCTGAGCAACAGAACCAGTTGCGCGGGATCATGGCTGCGCAGAAGCTCAAAGCTGCTCGCATCCAGCGACGCGTCGCTCGCCGTAGCCGCCGTATGCAGCGCCCACTCCACACGAGCCACATCGGGCAAATAGGCATGCTCGGCCAAAAGATCTTGCAACTGCGGCAATTGGCTTAAAAACCCAGCCAAGCCTTGCCCCCATTGCGCCAAATCACCGCGCTCGGGCGGCCGGGCTCGCCACAAAGCCTGAACAATGTGAGAAAAATTTTCCTGCCCGAGCAACTGCTGAAGCACGGGATAGCTGGCCTGCAAGGCTCGCTCGCTGAGCTCCTGCGCATTCGCCCGGTAGGCACGCAGCCCGCGCACGGTGAAAGCCGGGTTTGCAAAAGAAAAGTGGCCACTCGCCGGCAAAGAATCGGCGCACAGTGCTATCAAATCAGGAGTGTTTAATTGCAGCAAATCGAGCACGGCGGTTTGCTGAGCAGCCAACACGTGCCTCATGTCAAGGCCTCCGAAGCGCCTGATGTTGCTAAGGCGCTCAGGGCTTCTTCAGCCACTTGATCCGCTTTTGCCGCATGCGCCAGCAGCACATCCAGCGCAGGAGTATGGGTATCCCACTCAATCAGCGCAGGCGCATCACCGAAGCGCTGCACAGCATACGCATACAGTTGCCAAACCTCTGCGCACACTTCGCAGCCATGATCATCGATCACTATTGTTTCCATCTCGCAATGCCCAGCAACATGCATTTCACCAATGGCATTCGTTGGCAGTCCATTTAAAAACTCTCTGGCAATGTGCATCGCAGTTTCTCGATCACGCTGCGTTGCGCTTTGCAAATTCATCGCATTCACAAACACATTGTTCACATCAAGTAGCAGCTGGCAACCGGTGCGCTGCACCAGCTCAGTCAGAAATTGCTCTTCAGAAAAATCAGCCTGCGCATAGCTCAGGTAAGCGCTTAAATTTTCTACAAGCAATCGGCGCTTCAAACGATCTTGCACGAGGCTCACGTTGGCGCAGATTGCATCGAGCGATTCGTGCGTGAAAGGAATAGGCAGCAAATCAGACGCATGCACGAGGGTGCCATCGCTGTTGATGCCTCTGGCAAAGCATGCGTGATCGCTCACGCAAACAGGCTCAATGCGCTGCACCAAAGATTCAAGTTGATCCAAATGCCAAGGGTCGATACCCAGCCCCGAACCCAGTGAAAGCCCCACACCATGCAGGCTGATCGGGTAATGCTCACGCGCCGTTTGCAGCGTGGCAAGGGCCGCGCCGCCAACTGGCGAGCAGTGGCCGAAGAAATTCTCGGAATGCACTTGGAGAAAGCCCAAAGCGGGGCGCTGCTCCAAGAGGGTGGCGTAGTGCGGATGTCGCCAGCCGATACCCGCCCGATTGATTCTGTGAGGGGCGGCAACGGGCGCTCGTGACTTCATCGAGGCGTCCGCAGCCTACTCACCGTGATCGTCTGAGCCGTCACGAATCAGCTTTTCTTCTCCATGGCGGCTTTCTTGGCTTGATCCGCCGTCAAACCTTTCATGCTGGCACAGATACCAGCGGCTACATATTTCCACTCGCCCTTGTCATTGTCGACTTTAGATTGGCCAGCGCAAGAGTGCGTGCCTGCCAAATTGGCGCAATCGTTTTGGCCAGCCTTGGCAATGCCGTAGCATTTTTCTTTGGCCTGAGCCATGACAGGCGTCGCGAGGAAGGAGGAGCACAGTACAGAGGCAGCAGCTGCTGCAATCAGGGCGCGTTGATTCATGGAATTCTCCAAAAAAGTGAAATGACATACATTGAGATCAAACTGATGGGCAGACCGGTCGATCTACTGATCAGTGAGATGTCTGTCAGCTCAGGGCCGGCAGTTCTTACGCGTGCGCTGCGATTTTCGTGAAAATTTCATATTAGCTCTGCAATATCGTCCCATACCTCAGCAGGAATACGGCCTTGGTAACGTTTGACGACATCGCCTTTTTTATCCAGCACCAAAGTCAGAGGCAGCGTGGTGCTGGTACGGCTTCGCATCATCTCCGCCGTGCCCAAACTGTCTCGATAACTTGCGTCATTCGCCCACAGTTGCGTAAGTCGCTCTTTGGCGGGCACAGACGCATTGATGATTGCGTTGTAGCTGTCCACGTCGCTCATGCGGCGGTCCGCGCTGATGAGCACGGTGGTGAACGGCTTGCCCTGCCAGCCCTTGGCGTTGTCGCGCAGCTCATGCATTTTGTCGCGGCATACAGCGCAGTCTGTTGCCCAAAACATCACGAGCACCACCTTGCCCTTGTGTTTGGCCAGGTCAAAGGGCTGGCCGTCCAAGGTTTTGCCAGTGATCTGGACATTCTTGGGCAATGCAGTTTGCGCGGCCACGAAGCTGACAGACAGAAGCAAGGTCAGCGCCAGCGTGAAACCGAAGACGATCGAAAGGAAACTTTTTTCATTTGAAAGCTCCGTTTTGTGCGTATATATCGGTGTGTCGTCGCACTACAGCAAAACTTACATATCCCACGTATACACTCCAAAGTAAGAAGAGGAGAGCCTATGAGCTTTGAACAAGATGTCGCCGAGCAGCGGGTTTACCTGCTCAAGTTTGCCCGCTTGCAGTTGCGCAACGAAGCTTGGGCGGAAGATGCTGTCTCTGAGACTTTGCTCGCTGCCATTGCCAAGCCGCAAGCTTTTGGCGGCAAGGCGCAGCTGCGCACTTGGCTGGTTGGTGTGTTAAAGCACAAAGTGGTCGATTGCTTGCGCGCCAACTTGCGCGAGCCCAATGTGGCCGATATGCGCGGCAACGCCGAGGATGACATGAGTGAAGGCGATTTGATTGACGCGATTGGCTTCAAGCAAGATGGCCATTTTGCAGATAAGCCTGCGGATTGGGGCAATCCAGATCAAGATTTATCGCAGCGCCAATTCATGGCGGTGATGGATGCTTGCATTAGCAAACTCCCTGCGGTTCAAGGCCGGCTCTTTCTGATGCGCGAATGGTTAGAGTTGGATGCCGAAGAAGTGTGTAAGACTTTGAACATCACTTCTACATAACCTCTATGTACAGCTCCACCGCGCCCGCTTGAAACTGCGCGAATGCCTGCAATTGAACTGGTTTGGCGCATCGCCTGCCTGAGGCTTTTAAAATATTGACCTTCATGGATTACCCCTTACGCCGCACCTGCAAAGAAGTCGCCCACATGGTGGTGGCCATGCAAGATCGCGATCTCACGCTCAAAGAGACAGCCGAGCTGCGCTTGCACATGGCCATTTGCAAGGCTTGCCCGGGCTTTGAGAATCAGTTTCTGACGATGAAAAGCGCGATGCATCAATGGCGAAACTACGCTGGCGATGCGGATGCATCTCCGATTGAATCCGCAAGCTCGGCCAGATAAGGCATCGAACACACCGCGCCTGCTCCAAGCTCTCACAGCGGCTTTTTGGCTGCGCCCATCGCTGATTTTTTGCAAATATCGAAGCTATTGTTTTCATAGCATGTTGCGCATATTTGATGCCGGCAATTGGCCAAAATGGCTCTCAGAATGCAGATAAACTCATCTCTGATCATGCCTAGCCTGTCACCTCGCCTCCAAACCTGCCTGGCTTGGACCAAGCGTCATGCCCGCTTGCTCGGCCTGCTGGCGTTTTTGCTGTTGCTCGTGGCTTTGGCACATTTTTCCGGCCTGCGCGGGCATTTCAATCTGGCGTATTTACGCGGCATCCTCGAAGGCCATCCCGTGCTGGGCTTGCTGGCTTTTGTGGCGCTGTTCACCTTGGGCAATGTGATTCAGTTGCCGGGCTGGCTCTTTTTGGCATCTGCCGTGCTAGTGCTCGGGCCGCTGTGGGGTGGCATCGCCACCTATCTGGCGGCTTGCGTGGCCTGTGCCTTGACCTTTTTGCTTGTGCGTGCGTTAGGTGGCGCGGCTTTGCGGCGCTTGCAAAGCCCGCTCGCACAGCGATTGCTTGCTCGGCTGGATGCTCAGCCTGTGCGTAGCGTGGTGCTCTTGCGCATCCTCTTTCAAACCCTGCCTGCGCTCAACTACAGCTTGGCATTGTCTGGCCTGCCATTTCGCGCCTTCGCCTTAGGCACGCTGCTCGGCCTGCCACTGCCGATTGCGTTGTATTGCATTTTCTTTGAGCAACTTACGCGGCTTACGGGTCTCGCGCACTGAAGCTCTATGAAGCCTACGAATCGCATAGCACTCCTGCTGCAAAACATCCGCGCCTGCC
>JBJTSL010000192.1:0-21190 GCA_046076625.1 Allobrachymonas sp. | reverse complement strand
GGGGTAGCAGTTCAAACGCGCCAAGGCTCACGGTGCGAGACAAAGGCAAGATTGATGACGGCACAGCGGTGACCTGGGTGCTGGCAGGTGAATCGGTGCAACTACTGGCCGCAGACAGCAGCCCGGCAGCCCTGACCAATGTGTTGCAAACCCAGATCAGCGAATTGCTGCCACTGGGCGAAATCAGCCTGTGCCGCTTCGCCGTGCAGGCAACACACGACAGCATTCAACTCAATCTTGCTACCTCGCTGGTGCAATCCATGCAACTGCAAGTTGGCGCAGCGGTGCAACTGGCTTTTCCATGGGACGCGGCGCATATCATGCCGCTGAGATAAACAAGGCCTAAACTACGCTTCAAACCCAACCTTTGAAGAGTGCCGGAGACTGCCCATGATTGCCGAGATGATCGAACGCGCCAACCACCATGCGCCGGTGCGCTACAGCGCGTTTTTTGCTTGCATCTTTTTCAGCTTGCTCGGCTTGTTTTGCATCCTCGTGTTCGGCGTGGGCTGGCTGTGGACGCTGCTGTTTCTGGCTCTGACCGCCCTGGGGGTGCGCGACCTGCGGCAATCGCGCCATGCGGTGTTGCGCAACTATCCGGTGATCGGCCATATGCGTTTTTTGCTGGAATTCATCCGGCCAGAAATCCGCCAGTATTTTTTGGAAGGCGATAACGAGGCCGCGCCGTTTTCCCGCGCCCAGCGCTCGCTCGTCTATGCCCGCGCCAAGGGCGACAGCGACAAACGCCCGTTTGGCACGCAGCTGGACGTGAGCGCCGATGGCTATGAGTGGATCAACCATTCCATGGCGCCCAGCCGCATCGAATCGCAGGATTTTCGTGTGACGATTGGGCAGGCGGGCAATGGCTGCACCCAGCCGTATTCGGCCAGCGTGTTCAATATCTCGGCGATGAGCTTTGGAGCACTCAGCGCCAACGCAATTTTGGCGCTGAATCAAGGCGCCAAATCAGGCGGCTTTGCGCACGACACGGGTGAAGGCTCGATCAGCGTGCACCACCGCACGCATGGCGGCGATTTGATCTGGGAAATTGGCTCGGGCTATTTTGGTTGCCGCGACGAACAAGGAAAGTTCAACGCCGAAAGATTTGCCGAGAATGCGCGCGACCCGCAAGTCAAGATGATCGAGATCAAGCTCAGCCAAGGCGCCAAACCGGGGCATGGCGGTGTGTTGCCAGGGCCCAAAGTATCGGCAGAGATCGCTGCAGCGCGCGGTGTGCCCCAGGGTGTGGATTGCGTTTCGCCGGCTTCGCACAGCGCGTTTTCTACACCGCTTCAGATGATGACCTTCATTCAGCAACTGCGTGAACTCTCCGGCGGCAAGCCGGTAGGTATCAAGCTGTGCATTGGCCATCCTTGGGAATGGTTTGCATTGGTCAAAGCCATGCTGCAAACCGGTTTGAACCCCGATTTCATCGTGGTCGATGGTGCCGAGGGCGGCACCGGCGCTGCACCTATGGAGTTCACGGATCACGTAGGAGCGCCGCTGCAAGAGGGCCTGCTGCTGGTGCACAACACGCTCAAGGGCGCGGGCTTGCGTGACCGCATCAAGATCGGCTGCGCGGGCAAAGTGGTGAGCGCTTTCGACATGGCACGCATGATGGCGCTGGGCGCAGACTGGTGCAATTCAGCGCGCGGCTTCATGTTTGCCTTGGGCTGCATCCAAGCGCAGGCATGCCACACGGGCCACTGCCCCACAGGTGTCACCACGCAAGATGCGCACCGCCAGCAGGCGCTGCATGTGCCCAACAAAGCCGAGCGCGTGGCCAATTTCCATGAGCAAACCTTGCATGCGCTCAAAGAAATTGTGCAAGCGGCGGGCCTGTTGCATCCTGGCGAGATCACCGCGCACCACATCGTGCGCCGCGTTAACGACAACGAAGTGCGCTTGCTGGCCAATCTGATCCCTCAAATTCCAGCGAACAGTTTGCTCAAAGCCGATCTGAGCGACACCCATAACGTGTTTCGCCTTTACTGGCCAAGAGCGCAGGCAGCCAGCTTCGCGGCGCAAGCGCTCTAGTCAAAACAGAGGGTTGAGATCGCCGGCGACGGTATTGGCGCGGCGGCTCAAGCGATCCAACGTCCATTTGCCGGTGGTATCGAAGTCTCGTGTGTTCAGGGATTGGGTCTGCCCGTCCGGGGCCGTTGCCGTACTGATAGCGCGGGTGAGGTACAACGCGAACAAATCCCGCTCCAACCAGGGCTGATGTGTGGGCAAATCCTGGCGCAATTGAGCCAACGTGGGCGGTGCCAGGCTCAAACGATCCAGCAAAGTGGCGTGTCGAGGATACAGCAGGGAGCTGCGCACGCGTGGGTTGCGGCGCAGATGGATGGTTTTCTGGGCATAGCGCTCTGGCAAGTCCACCAGGGGGCAGTGCATGCCAAACAGCCATGTGATCTCCTCTAGGCTGCATTGCAAGAAATGCGCGGGCGCAAAATTGGCCGAGCGGGGCCGGCGCATCCATGCGTCTGCGCCAATGTCCACCGGCCGCACGCCGGGATGCAACAGCACACGGCGCGCAGGTGCATCCACAATGACTTGAAGGCTGCCGTTGCGCTCCAGATGGAAGGTGTGGTCACCGTCCAGCTCGTTTTGCCGCTGCGTCAGTTCCAGCGCCAAGGCAAAGAGGCTGCGCAAGGGACGCAGCGCCGTCTCGAAATACTGGATCGTTTTGAGCAAACTGGCATCTTGCCGCGCGTCAAACTCAGGCACATGTTCGGTGCGAACGCCCATGGCTTGGAGCTGGGGCAAATGGCTCAAGGCATAAGGCAGTTTGAGCTCATCCAGTTGCAAACCAATGGGGCTGCTTGGCTTGCGCGCCGAGGCCTTGAATTGCAAACTGTGTGGGCCGCCCTGCTGAACACCTGCACCACAGATGAGCAGTGCGTCGGCTTCCTGAAAATCCACCACACGCCAGATCGGATAGCGGCTTTGGTCCTGCGACACCGTTTCGCTGGCTTGCTGGGCATTGATTTCCAGCCAATGGCGAACGCGCAATTCTTCTTCGGGCTCAAAGCCGATCAATCCCAAATAAAGCAGGGGGTGTTGCATAAAGAACTGCGCAATATTTTTATGGTCAGGCGCATGTATATGACAGTTTGTGGTTTACAGCAATCCCCAAAACATGGGATAGACATGACTCCATCAATCTTGGGGCACATCGGAATGGGTCTGTACTCGCGTGTATTTGTAGGCCAAAAGTACCAATCCCACCACGGGGATGCCGAGCAAGGCTGTGGCAGTGAAAAACTGTGGATAACCTATGGCATTGACGACCTGCCCGGAAAAACCCGCCAAAAACTTAGGCAACAGCAGCATCAAGGAGGTAAACAGCGCATATTGCGTCGCGGAATATTGGATATTGGTCAAGCTCGACAAATAGGCAATGAAGGCCGCCGAGGCAATGCCACTGGACAGATTGTCAGCGGAAATCACCCAAATCAAGGCCGTCACATTGGCACCTTGGCCAGCCAGCCAAGCAAAAAGCAAATTGCTCACCGCGCTCAAGATCGCGCCCAACAACAGCACCCGCATCACCCCCACGCGCATGGACAGCACGCCGCCCACAAACGCACCCACCAAGGTCATGATCACGCCATAGACTTTGGTGACGCTGGCCACTTCGGTTTTGGTGAAGCCCATGTCCACATAAAAGGGATTGGCCATCACGCCCATCACGATATCGCTGATGCGGTACACCGCAATCAGCGTCAAGATCAAGGCGGCCTGCCATTTGTAGCGCTTGAAAAAATCGGCAAATGGCTCGATCAAGGTGCTGACCAGCCAATCTTGCATGTTCTTGGCGGGCTGCAAGGCTTTGGCGATGGGCTCGGGAGATAGCAGCACCGTCAAAACGCCCACAGACATCGAAGCTGCCATCCACAGGTAGGCCGTGCGCCAAGCGGCGGCGTCGTAGTTCGCCGCGTTGGAGACTTCTGCACGCGCCGCAATCCAGAGCACGCCCGCACCCGCCCAAATCATGGCCAAGCGATAGCCCGTTTGATAAGCCGCTGCCAAGGCGGCTTGCCGATCTGCATCGGCAGATTCAATGCGATAGGCATCCAGCGCAATGTCTTGCGTGGCGGAGCCAAAAGCCACGATCAAGGCACACCACACCACGGGCATGAGCGAGAGCTTGGGGTCATTCATGGCCATGCCGATCAAGCCCGCGATGATCGCCGCCTGCGCCAACAGCAACCACGAGCGCCGGCGGCCGAGCAGCCGAGTGAGCAACGGAATCGGCAAGCGATCCACCAAGGGCGCCCAGCACCACTTGAAGCCATAGGCCAGCCCCACCCAAGTCAAGAAGCCAATCGTTGCCCGGTCAATGCCCGCTTCGCGCAAACGGAAACTCAAAGTGCCGAGCACCAAAAGCAAGGGCAAGCCCGCTGAAAAACCCAGCGCGAGCATGCGCAGCGTGGGCATCTCGCCATACACCTTGAAAGATTCGCGCCAGCTCATGGCGGTTGTGGTGGGGCCGGGCGGCAAGGTGGTACTCATGGGCGCATCATATCGGGATGGACGACTGAGCCCGCCCTGTGCGGTGCTGACGGTGAATCACCCACAGGATTGCAGCCATGGTCACAAAAAAACTGTTGCTCAAGCCCTGCGAAAACGCGGGGTTGAACACGCCACTGAGCATGTGGACACCATACAGCGAGGCAAACAGCATCGCCAGCTCATGCTCGCCACGCCTCCATAGTTGCAGCACACTGACACGCCAAGCCACAATCAAGGCTGCGCAAGCCAAGAGGCTGCCGAGCACGCCCACATCCAGCAGCGTTTGGAGATACTGGCTGTGGAAGTGGGTGCGTTCAAACATCTGCGCCGGGAAGTGCGCATACTGCTTGAGATACTGCGGTCGGGAGCCCGCACCCCAGCCCAGCCAAGGCTTGTCGGCAATCGCTTTCGCGGCGATGTGGTACATCTCCAAGCGCTGTCCCAAGGAGGTGCTGTAGTCTTGCAAGCTGGGCTGTGGCGCGGAAAAATATTGACGCACCTCTTGTCCGGCTTTGGCAAAGCGCTCGGCCTGATGTGACAGAGCCAAGCCCATCAACACGGCGACCGCACAAGAGATTGACAAGGCCAAGCGCAATTGCCCGCGCTTGAACAGGCGCAGCATGATGAAGGCCAGCGACAGCAACACATACAAAGCCAATTCAATGCGCCGATCTGCCGCCACCAGCAGCAATAAGCCGAAGCCCCATACCAAGGCCATGGCCGAGCGCCAACGCAGGGAGCGCTCGGCGACCTCGGCATGCCGGGCATGACGCAGCATGCCACTGGCCAACACCATGCCCCACAGGCCAAGCACCGCCACGATTTTTCCCAGCACGCTGGTGTTTTGGGCAGCCGCCTCAAATTGGCCACCCGCCCAACCGATCTGGGTGGGCAGCAGCATCCACAGCACGGCGAGCCCCATCGCCACCAGCAAGCCACGCTCCATCCATGGCTGCGGTTGCTTGACGCGCGACAGCGCCCACACCAACAGCGGCCAGAGCAAGAAATGCAGATGCTTGAGCGCTGAGGCAGCGCTTTGCTTGGGCCATTGCGACCACAGCACCGAAAGCCCTTGCAACAGCACCATACTGGCCAAGGCGCAGGCCATCCAAGTGTCTTCGCGCTGCCATTCAAAGCGCTGGGCTGAACGAAAATGCGCAAACGCCCAGCCGGTGGCCCCGATCAGAGAGAGCACCAACACCATGGCCTCTGCGCCTGCGGGGATCAACAGCGGTGCAAGCATCGCCACAAAGAGCAAAGCGGGCCACAGCCTCTGTGGGCCGGACTTGACAGGCAACAGCTCCCTCACACGCCCCCCGCGGAAAGCGCCCGAAGACGGCCGCGCATGCCCCAAGCACCGGCGATGCGTCCGCACCAGCGCGCCAGCATGCGCGGCGCAGGCAGGAGCAGCCGAAGCGGCAAGCCCAAACAGGCCAATGCCCATGTGCGTGTCATGAGGCGCTGCGCAGTTTGAGCGCTGCGATGCTTGTGCGCAAACAGGATTTTGGATTGCACATGGTGGAAGCCACGCCAAAACTCCGCACGTACCGGATGCTGGCCACGCACAGAGCCGCGCGAAGCGTGCGTGAGCCGAACGCTGGGCACGACCACGATGGCGCGCTGCGCTTGGAAGAGGCGCAGGCACAAATCCTCGTCTTCGTAATACAGAAAAAAATCTTCGACGAAGAACCCCAAGTCTTGGCCATACGCCATGCGCAGCAGCAAGGCTGCGCCTGTGACAAAGCCCACACAGCACGGCCCCTCTGCTTGCGCGCCTTGTGCAGGCCACAGAATGGAAGGCCAGCGGTAGCTGATCTCTGCTGCGCCATGACTGCGCATGATCTGGGGCGCGGCCACAGCCGCTCGCACATCTTGCA
Organism: Allobrachymonas sp.; assembly: GCA_046076625.1. GTDB lineage: Bacteria > Pseudomonadota > Gammaproteobacteria > Burkholderiales > Burkholderiaceae_C > JANMDU01. The sequence goes on along the minus strand of JBJTSL010000192.1, from coordinate 14,795 downwards.
GGAGATAGTCCAAAAGACTCAGCACCGCATCCGGGCGCGCCTCACAATCGGGGTTTAGAAGGAAGGCGAAAGGGGTGGTGACTTGCGCCAAAGCGCGGTTGTTGGCCGCGCCAAAACCGAGATTGGTCTCATGGACGAGAACCTGCGCCTGTGGCAAGGCGTCGCGTACAGCTTGCGTTGTCCCGTCTTCACTGGCGTTGTCGGAGATGAACACATGGGGGAAAGTCGCCAGTGCACGCGCCAAATCCGCAATGCAATGGCGGCTGTTGTAGGTCACGATCACCACCGTGACCTGATCCAAGCTGGCAGTTGTTTCAGTCATGCTCGGCTGGCGGCTTGATGGCTTGGAACTCCCAAACCAAATGGGAGCGTTTGCCCACCCAGCCATCGAGTTGCCGCAACAGGGCGCGCCCCCATCCCGGCGGCTCATACGCGCCGCGCGGATGCATGCGTACTTGCCTGCGCAATTCAAAATCACCCGTGAAGCCGTACATCGCTGCCTCCAAGCCGGGGCGGGTGAAGTAGCGATGCGTTTTGTGGGTGATGATGTTCACATGCGTCGGGTCGCGCATGGCTTTTTCGTGGGGAAACGCGGGCGTGACGGCGTAGAGCATGCCACCGGGCTTGAGCACACGCCAGATTTCATTCATGAGCTGCACAAAAGGAAATTGCGTCTGGCCGTGTGCATCAATGTGCACGCGCGGCACATGCTCCAGAAAATCGTAGGCCGAGACAGAATCAAATTGGTTGCTGGCAAACGGGATAGGCTGACAGCTCAAATTGGCCGCTTCAATGCGCACCACGCCAGGCACTTGCAAGCCCGCGCGGATGTCCACGCCAAACACTTTGGCATGGCCATAGGGGTTTTTCGGGCGCAGGCCGCAGCCCAGATCGAGGTGGGATGCTGCCATCGCGTCGCTTCGCTCAGTGGGCGTGGACGTGTTCGCCCGCCTTGAGCTTGTATTCAGTGCCGCAATAGGGGCATTTGGCATGGCCCTGTTTGCCCACATCCAGAAACACACGCGGGTGGCTGTTCCACAGCTGCATACCAGCTTGCTTGTTGGGACAGAAGATGCCGCCTTGGGGATTGAGGTCTTTGGCGCTCAGTTCGATGGCTGGTTTCATGACATTAAACCTTGGTCAGCCAATGGGCGTATTTCGGATTGCGGCCGTTCACAATATCAAAGAACGCACTCTGGATTTTTTCGGTGATCGGGCCCCGGCTGCCTGATCCGAATTCGATGCGGTCCAACTCACGAATCGGCGTGACTTCCGCTGCAGTACCGGTGAAGAAGGCTTCATCGCAGATATAGACTTCATCGCGCGTGATGCGCTTTTGCACGATCTCTAAGCCAAGGTCTTTGGCGATGTGGAAAACAGTGTTGCGCGTGATGCCGTTCAATGCGCCTGCTGACAGATCAGGGGTGTAGATCACGCCGCCTTTGATGACGAACAGGTTTTCCCCAGCGCCCTCACTCACGAAGCCTGAGCTGTCAAGCAGCAAGGCTTCGTCGTAGCCCTCATCCGTGGCTTCCATGTTGGCGAGGATAGAGTTGGTGTAGTTGCTCACCGCTTTGGCTTGCGTCATGGTGATGTTGACGTGGTGGCGGGTGTAGCTGCTGGTCTTGACGCGGATGCCGCGCTTCAAACCTTCTTCGCCCAGATACGCACCCCAGGCCCAAGCGGCCACCATGAGGTGAATCGTGTTGCCTTTGGGGCTGACGCCGAGTTTCTTGTCGCCGATCCAGGTGAGCGGGCGCAAGTAGCAGCTTTCCAGCTTGTTGGCGCGCACGACTTCGCATTGCGCCGCATTGACCTGCTCTTTGGTGAAGGGAACTGCCATGCGCAAAATCTTGGCGCTGTTGAAGAGGCGCTCGGTGTGTTCTTGCAGGCGGAAAATCGCGGTGCCTTGGGCGGTGTTGTAAGCGCGCACGCCTTCAAACGCGCCGCAGCCGTAATGCAGGGTGTGGGAGAGCACATGGATTTTGGCATCCCGCCACTCAACGAGCTGACCATCCATCCAAATTTTGCCGTCACGATCGGACATGCTGGGGGCGACGAGTGCCATGAATTCTTCCTGCGCTTCAAGTAACTAAAACCGTGATTTTACTGGGCTGGCGCAACAGCATTTTCTTCCGCGGGCGGGCGGAATAGCTCCCAGCTTTGCAGCTTGCCGTTTACAAAAGTGCAGGTCAGGTGCGATCCGCCGCCATCTTGCCAGCGGTAAATCTCAGGCTGCGCGTCTTTCTCGGTTTGCAAGAGGCCGATGCTGCGCGTAAGCGCCATCACATGCAGCAGGTTCACGCCCTTTTTGAGTTTGGCATTCAGCATCACCGCGCTGCCCACAGAACCCATGGGCGTGTTGGCCGCGCGTTTGAGCACGGTCATCATGCGGGTGAAGTGCAGCAATCCCCACATCACCAAACCGCCGACCACCACGGCCACGCCCATCCAGCCGTACTTTTGATAGCCCACAGCGACCAATACGGCGCCGATGATCCAGACCAAGATGCTTTTGAAATTCATACAGCAATTTTATCGGTTTATCGCACGATTCTTACCGTGATTTTCAAGCAAAATTGACAGTCCGCCGGCATAGAACCTGCGTGGTATGCTCATTTATTTATAGCAAACTAGCTTTCTCACTGACTCACGACATGCGTCCTGTTCGCAAAGGCAATGCCCAATCTGGGCGCTTTCGGTGTTCGGCCAATCGTGCCATGGGCTCAAAGTCGTAGGCCACACTGCGAAGTTGCACATGCCAGCCCTGCGCTGAATGTTCAATCAGCGCATAGCGGGCATGCGAGCTTGCGGCCTCGATCCAGTGTTGGTGCGGGTGGCTATCGTCGTAGCCGGGCAGGCCTACGCTGCCGGCATTGACAACGGTGATGGGATGTCCGCCGTCGGGAGATTGAACCTCCACAACCCGCGGGACATGGGTGTGGCCGCAGACGATCAAGCTGGCGCGACGCGTGTGCTCGCCGCGACCTAAGCGCAGCATCACCTCAGCGTGCGAGGCTGCCCGCACACCTACCGAGCCATGTTGCCCGAAATCTTCGGTCACGGTTTCTAGCCAATAGTGCAGGTCGGAAGTGGGCGTGCCGTGGCAGATGAACACATCGTCTGTGAGCCACATGGTGGGCGGTGCACTGGCCAGCCATGCGCGATGTGCGGCGTTGATTTCACTCGCGGTGCAAGCATCGCTGCGGTTGAGTTTCTCAGGCGGCTGCGTTAGCAACTGCCGCTCATGGTTACCAGCAATCATCGGGATGCCACGCGCCATGAGCAAGTCGGCTGTTTTGGCCGACTCGAGCGGGCCACCCAAGGTGTCGCCACAGTTGATGATGTGATGCACGCCTTCGCGGTCAATCTCGGCGAGCACGGCTTGCAGGGCATTCAAGTTGCCGTGGATGTCGGAAATGGCAGCGATTTTCATGGATTTGGCGGGGTTCTCCGGCATCTAATCTGCGTAGAGTGCTATGTAATTCATAGTGGTCGTAGATCGTTATCCGAATTCTTTTCCCAGCTGCGCGGCGCGTTGATGCGCCGCATGCAGGGCCTTCTCGAAATGCTCGCTCACCCGTGCTTCCTCCAAAGCGGTGATGGCGGCATAAGTGGTGCCGCCTTTGGAGGTGACGCGCTGGCGCAGCAACTCAGGGCTCTCGTGGGATTGCCGCGCCAGTTGCGCCGCGCCGGCAAAAGTGCTCTGCGCCAGTTGCCGCGCCTGCGGCTCACTCAAACCCATGGCTTGACCCGCGCGCATCATGGCTTCAATGAAGTAAAACACATAAGCGGGGCCCGAGCCAGACAGGGCGGTAACGGCATCCAAATGATTTTCTTGCGCCAACCAGAGATGCTCGCCGGTGGTGGCGATCAAGGCTTCGATGCGCTGCTTATCGGGCTCGCTCACCGCTGGGCGGGCATACAAACCGGCGATGCCCAAGCCGATCAGGGCTGGCGTATTGGGCATGGCGCGGACGATGCGCTCTACGCCGAGTTGCTGCGCCATGCTGCTCGTGGTGATGCCGGCCATCACACTCAAATGCAGCGCACTCGTTGTGTGTTGCGCCACCTGCACTGCCGCTTCGCGAAAGCTTTGCGGCTTCACGGCCCAAACCACTTGGCTCGCACGACTGAGCGAAGCATCTGGTTGCGCCAAGGCCGTGATGGAAAAGTCCGCCAGCAGCTTTTCGCGTTGCGGTGCATAAGGCTCGACCACCAAAAATTGCTCAGCAGGTAGGCCCATGCGACGCAACCCACCAATGATGGCACTGGCCATGTCGCCGCCGCCGATGAAGGCCACTGTCTGGGGTGAGAGAGGAGAAGTCATACATAAGTGTAGCTGGCGAGGCCGCATGCATTTGGGTTACTCTAGCGGTATGAGCATGATCATCTCCCTCGACCAAGGCACCACCAGTTCGCGCAGCATCGCGTTTGACCACGCCGGCACACCGCTGGCAAACAGCCAGCAAGAGTTCCGCCAGATTTTTCCGCAGCCCGGCTGGGTGGAGCACGATGCCACTGAAGTCTGGGTTTCGCAACTCGCCACCTTGCGGAATTTGATGCAAAAACAGCCTTTCTCCGGCATGAAACCTGCATCAAATGCTATTAATTCAATAGCGATTACGAATCAACGCGAAACCACTGTGCTGTGGGACCGTGCCACTGGCAAGCCGATTGCCAACGCCATCGTTTGGCAAGACCGCCGAACTGCTCCTGCCTGTGATGCTTTACGTCAAGCTGGCAAAGCCGCAGTGATTCAACGCAAAACCGGTCTCGTGCTCGATGCCTATTTTTCTGGCACCAAACTCGCTTGGCTACTGGACCACACAGCCGGCGCACGCAAGCGGGCTGAGAGCGGCGAGCTGTGCTTTGGCACGGTGGACAGTTGGCTGATTTTCAATCTCACCGGCGGCCACAACGCAGCCACAGCGCACAAAGCTTTGCATGTGACCGATGCCAGCAATGCCTCACGCACCTTGCTGCTGAACATCCACACGGGGCAATGGGACGACGAGTTGCTTAAGCTCTTCAACATTCCGCGCGCGGTATTACCCACGGTTGTGCCTTCGAGTGGGGTGGTGGGCGTGACGGATGCCGCCTTGCTCGGTACAGAAATTCCCATTGCAGGCATCGCTGGCGACCAGCAAGCGGCCACCTTCGGTCAAGCTTGCTTTGCGCCTGGATTGGCGAAAAATACCTACGGCACAGGCTGCTTCATGCTGATGAACACTGGCACATCGGCAGTAGCCAGCCGCAACAAGCTGCTGACCACCGTGGCTTGGCAAGGCCCCGCAAGCTCGAAAGCGGCGTATGCGCTCGAGGGCTCGGTCTTCATGGGTGGCGCGACGATTCAGTGGCTGCGCGATGGTTTGCAGATGATCAAGTCTGCCGCTGAGGTCGAGGCATTGGCCAGCAGCGTAGAAGATTCTGGCGATGCCTACCTCGTGCCCGCGTTCGCAGGCTTGGGCACACCGCATTGGGACAGTTACGCACGCGGCACGCTTGTGGGCATGACGCGCGGCACCGGGCGCGCCCACATCGCCCGCGCCGCTTTGGAGGCCATCGCTTTGCAAAGCACGGACGTGTTTGAGGCCATGCGTGCAGACAGCGGCATCGCGTTGAAAGAGCTGCGCGTGGATGGCGGTGCATGCGCCAACAATTTACTCATGCAAATGCAGGCGGATTTCCTCGGTGTGCCCGTCGTTCGCCCAAAAGTCACAGAAACCACCGCGCTCGGCGCAGCCTATCTGGCAGGCCTAGCCACAGGTTTTTGGAAAGATGCCAACGAGATTGGCGCACAATGGCAGATGGATCGCCGCTTCGAGCCCAAGGTGTCTGCCGCCCAGCGCCACACCAAGCTCGCGCGCTGGCGTGAAGCAGTAGAGCGCTCCAAAAACTGGGCTTTCTCCCAATAAACCATGATGTTGCGACAAGAATTGTTTTCCCAACTGGCCAGCAACGCCAGTTTTGACATTGCCATCATCGGCGGTGGCGCCACGGGCCTCGGTGTGGCGCTGGATGCCGCCGCGCGCGGTTTCAAAGTTGCACTCTTTGAAAGCCACGACTTTGCCAAAGGCACTTCTTCTCGCGCCACAAAGCTCGTGCATGGCGGTGTGCGCTATCTCGCTCAAGGCAATATCAGTTTGGTTCGCGAAGCGCTGCACGAGCGCACCACACTGCTAGCCAACGCGCCGCATATCGCGCAGCCCTTACCTTTTGTGATGCCCAGCTACGCGTGGTGGGAGGCACCGTTTTATGGCATTGGCCTCAAAATGTATGACCAGCTCGCAGGCAAAGCGGGCTTGGGACGCACCGAGTTTTTAAGCCGCAGCGAGACTTTGAAGCTCTTGCCAAATGCACGAGAAAACGGTCTGACGGGCGGCGTGAAATATTGGGATGGTCAGTTTGATGATGCGCGGCTGGCCTTGGCGCTGGCAAAAACGGCGGCTGAGCGCGGCGCATGGCTGATGAACTATTGTGCAGCCACGGGCTTGATCCATGAGGAAGGCAAAGTCGCTGGCCTGCATGTGCAGGATAAAGAAACCGGGCAAAGCTACCGCGTGAAGGCTAGTTGTGTGATCAATGCAGCTGGCGTGTGGGTTGATGAGTTCCGCCAGATGGATGGGCAGCAGTCCAAGCGTCCGGTCAAAGCTATGGTCGCGCCCAGCCAAGGCACGCACTTGGTGGTAGATCGCGAATTCATGCCTTCCGACCACGCGATTCTGATCCCCAAAACAGCAGATGGCCGTGTCCTCTTCATCGTGCCCTGGCTGGGCAAACTGATTCTAGGAACGACCGATACACCGCGCGAGGACCTCGCCCGCGAGCCCACCGCCTTCGGGGGCGATACCGGCTTCATCTTGAGCGAAGCCGCGAAATACCTCATGCGTGCGCCCCAGCGCAGTGATGTGAGATCCATCTGGGTCGGCTTGCGGCCTCTGGTCAAGCCACCCGATGAAGACGGTGGCAACACCAAGAAGCTCTCTCGTGAACACACGATCCTCGTGAGCAAATCGGGCCTGCTCACTGTCACGGGTGGCAAATGGACAACTTATCGCGCCATGGCAGAAGATGTGCTCGATCATGCTTTCGATGCCAAGCTGCTGCCACAGCGCGCGGGCGCAGTCACCGAGAAATTGCCGCTTGCAGGATCAGTGGCAACGCAAAAGCGTATCAGCGATGCGCCCGGCCTGCACATGTATGGCAGCGAGGCAGCCAAAGTGCAAACCTTGCCCGGAGCAGACAACGAATTCTGCCCCGGCCTCTCTGAGGCCATGGTGCGTTATGCCGCTCGCTTTGAGTATGCGCGCACAGTGGAAGATGTACTCGCCCGGCGCTCGCGTTTGCTTTTTCTCGATGCCAAGCTCGCAGCAAGCGTGGCAAAGAGCATTGCCATCATCATGCAAGAAGAAACAGGCGTTGACCCGCAACTCATTGCTTTCTTGTCGCTTGCCAAGCAATACGCGACGTTGCCCGAATAAGCTATGGAACATAAATGGCTGGAAGATTTCATCGCACTGGCGCGTGAGAAGAGCTTCAGCAAAGCCGCTGAGCTGCGCCATATCACGCAGCCTCAGTTCTCTCGCCGCATCCGTGCGCTGGAGATGTGGGCAGGCAGCGATTTGGTCAACCGCGCTGCTGTGCCTTTGTCGCTCACCCCCGCTGGTGAAGAATTGCTAGCCATCTCTCGGCAAACGGTTTCTAGCCTCACAGATTTACGCGCACGCCTGCGCAGCGGCAAAGACCACGCAGGTTGGGTCACGCTCGCCACCGGGCGCACACTGGCGCGGACCGCCGTGCCCACATGGTTCAAGCAAACGCGCCGCGCGGTCGGTGACTATCGCCTGCGCCTGATCACAGGCTCCATCGCTGAAGGCGTGACGGCACTGGAGCAGGGCGCTGCTGATTTTTTGTTGTGCTACACGCATCCCCGCCTGCCGCTCGTGCTTGATGATGCAAGCTTTGAAAGCAAAGCCTTTGGCCGCGATGAGCTCGTTGCCGTAAGCAGCCCTCGCCCAGACGGCAGCGCTTGGCATGCCCTGCCCGGCAGCGCGAACAAGCCGGTACATACTTTGAGCTACACACCCACCCTTGCGCTTGCGCAAGTGCTACAGGATGGCATCGCCCGCCAAACGCAGCAGAGCAAGCAGGCGCTCCACTTGCACACAATATTTGAATCTGACTTCGCTGAAAGCCTGCATGAGCAAGCGCGAGAAGGCGCAGGCATGGGCTGGTTACCGCTGAGTTTGGTGCATACGGATTTGCGGTCTGGCAAGCTCGTGCATGCCAGTCGCCCGGTCAATAGCATCCCCATCGAGTTTCGCCTGTTTCGTCCGCGCAAGAGCAGCAATGCGCTCGCGCGTCGAGTTTGGGATTCAACTTCAGAATAGAAAGCTTGAGATCACATAGGCGTATGCGTACAACGCATACGCACAGGCAGCTTGCTTCTTGACACTCCTGCACAGGGTATGCCCTTCACTCACGCAGGAGTCTCGCCATGTTTTACCTTCAACGCCGCCAGTTGCTCAAGCTGGGTTCTTTACTGCCTACCACCAGCTTGGCAAGCTTCGCATTTGCACAAGCCTCGAACTGGCCGCATGCCAAAGCCATCACCCTGCTCGTGGGCTATCCTCCCGGCGGCAGCACAGATATGGTCGCGCGCACTTTGGGCGATGCGCTTGCTAAGCGCTTGGGCGCAACCGTGGTGATCGAAAACGCCGCTGGCGCAGGAGGCACGATTGCCGCGCAAATAGCGGTGAATGCTGCGCCCGATGGCTACACACTGCTGCTGGGCTCGGGCAGTGAAGTGTCGATTGCCCGGCTGTTCAATTCTGCCGTGCGATACAACGGCGAGACGGATCTTTCGCATATCGGCTTGATTGGCAGCACGCCGATGGTACTTTTGGCCACCCCGAAGCTGGGTATCAAGACCTTGGACGAGGTGATCAGCAAATCTAAGGCGTAGCCCAAGCGCTACAGCTTTGCTTCTTCGGGTGTAGGCACGCCGCTGCATATGAGCGGCGAATTGCTCAATATGATGGCGGGTAGCAATCTGCGCCATGTGCCCTACCGTGGCGCGGCGCAGCAGATGCAGGATTTGCTGGGCGATACCATCGAATTCAGCATCTCGGTACTCTCATCTGCCTTGCCGCATATTGAATCCGGCAAAGCCATACCAGTGGCCATCACCACAACACAGCGCTCGCGCTTGCTGCCACAAGTGCCGGCGATGAATGAGCATCCGCGCCTCAACGGCTACGATATGAACGTTTGGTTTGGCCTTTTTGGTCCTGCCAAATTGCCCACCCCCCTGATCACGCGGCTCAACCAAGCCTTAAATGATTGCCTTCGCGATCCAACCGTGTGGCAAAAGCTGCAAGCAGGTGGCATCAGCAACGAAGGCAGCAGCCCGGCACAATTGAGCCACTTCATCCGCGCTGAGACCGCCCGCGTGAAGTCGGTGGTCACGCGCGTGGTGGCGACAGGTTTTGCCTCTTGATTTCCTTCTTCTTTGAAAGACAGTTCATGAATTCACTCCCCCTGTTCCTGAAGCGCCGCGACGTGGTACGTTTGGCGGGTGCAAGCGTTGTTGGATCGGCTTTTGGCGCTGTACGCGCGCAAAGCTATCCTGGCAGCAAGCCGATCACCATCGTGGTTGGCTATCCGCCGGGCGGCAGCACGGATTTCACAGCGCGTACGGTAGCCACCGAACTCGCCAAGAAGCTCGGCACGACCGTCATTGTGGATAACGTCGGAGGCGCGGGCGGCACATTGGGCGCGCAAAAAGTGGCCTCGGCAGCGCCCGATGGTTACACACTGATCGTGGGCGCAAACAACGAAATGGCCATCAGCAAATTGGTCACGTCTTCGGTGCGCTATGACAGCATGAGCAGCTTCACACCCGTGGGCTTGATCGCTTCCCAGCCCATGGTCTTGGTGGCTTCAACCAAAATGAATGTGAAGAGCACAGATGAGTTCATCAAACTTGTGAAGGCCAATCCGGGAAAGTTCAGCTACGGCTCATCCGGCGTAGGCACAGCGCTCAATTTAGCGGGTGAGATGGTCAAGGAAGCCTCCGGCAGCTTCTTGGTTCACATCCCCTATCGCGGTGTTGCACCACTCACGAATGATTTGATTGGCGGCCAGTTGGAATTCGGTGTGTTTGTGCTCTCCAGTGGCTTGCCGCACATCAAGAGCGGAAAGGTTGTGGCGCTTGGCGTGACGGAAGGCCAACGCTCCAAGGCCGCACCCGAGATTCCTGCGCTGTCTGAGCATCCACTTTTGAGGAACGTCAAGATTTCCAGTTGGTTTGGTCTCTGGGGCCCTGCTGGCATGCCAGCGCCGGTAACTCAGCGCCTGCAGCAGGCTCTGGGTGAAGTGATGGCCACAGGCGATGTACGCAGCAAACTTGAAGCAGCAGGAGCATCGTTTTTTGCGCCCGGTCAGTCTCTGGCGGACTATCAGCGCAGCGAAATCGCCAATTACAAACGCATCGTGGATTTCGCCAAAATCAAGGAATCCTGATGCGCGCCGCATTCAAGCCCTATGCGGTTGAGGTCCAGCGCCCAGATATTTCCCGATGGCAGATCAGCAATTGCGGCGATGTTCCCTATGTGCATGCATTTTCAGCGTCTGACGATGGCGCAGATGTGATGGTCACATCGCTCGTGCACGGCAATGAATACACCGGCGCGATCGTTTTAAATGAGTTGCTGGCTTTATTCAGCACAGGCCAACTCCAACTCAGCCGTGGCCGCTTAACCGCCGTATTTGCCAACGTCGATGGCTTCGCGCGTTTTGATGCTTCACAGCCCGATGCTTCACGCTTTGTGGATGAAGATCTCAACCGCGTGTGGGATCCGGCTGTGCTCAACAACTTGCAGCAAAGCAGTGAACTTGCGCGCGCCCGCGCGCTTCGCCCGTTTGTCGAGCGTGCCACGCATCTGCTCGATTTGCACTCGATGCATGAACCCTGTCAGCCGCTGCTCATCACGGGCCTCTTGCCGCGCAACGTCGCTTTTGCGCAGTCGCTCGGTGGTCTCGGGCAAGTGGTGATGGATGCAGGGCACAAAGATGGCGTGCGCATGCGAGATTTCACCGAATTTGGCAGCGAGCGTAGCGAAAAGATTGCACTGTTGCTTGAAGCCGGGCAGCATTGGCAGCTCTCTTCTGCGGCTGCGGCTCGTGATGTGACGCTGCGGTTCTTAGTGAAAAGCCAAACACTGACAATGCAAGGCATCATCGATGCGGGTATGCAGAGCTAGCTGGTTTCCGCTCGTATCTCACCCGCCCCCGTGAAAGTCACACATGCGGTGGTGGCACGCAGTATGCAGTTTAGATTTACGCAGAGCTTTACTGGCAATGAATTGATCGAAAAAGCCGGCACGGTCATTGCGCATGATCAGGCCGAGACCATCACCACGCCCTACGACAATTGCGTGCTTGTGATGCCCTCAATCCGCCAGTTGCGCCCCGGCGTGACAACCGTGCGCTTGGGACAGCGCCTCATGCATTCCATTTGCGACTGATTGCATGCACAAACTTCGCAGCTTGCTTTGTGTTTCTCACGCATCATTCAATCAGAACCCATTGGAGACTCCCATGCTAATTTCTCGACGCAAGGTATTGGCCACAACAGCGACCACCAGCAGTTTGCTGATGTTGGGCTGCGCGAGCCTCGCGCCTGCGCGCCCTACGCTTTCCGAACTGGGCATTTACAGTGCGGGCCAAGGCAGCGCTTTCCTGCCTTATGCACAAGGTGTGGCGAAGTATCTGAGTGATCAGGGTTTGAAGACGCAAGCCCTCACCTCAGCGGGTTCGATTGAAAACATCCGCAAGATTGATGTGGAGAAACAGCAACTGGCCACCGTGTTTCTAGGCACGGCACATGAAGCGCTCACTGGCACGGGCGCTTGGACACAGGGGCAGAAATTTCTCAACCTGCGTGCGCTGTTTCCTATGTATGAGACTTCATTTCAAATTGCTGCCTTGCGTCGCAGCGGCATTGACACACTTGCCGGTCTGCGCGGTAAGCGCGTGGGCGTGGGGCCTGCGGGCGGGCCAGCGGAGAGTTTCTTCAAAGGGCTGCTTGAAGTCATGGGCATTCAAGCCCAAATCGTCAATGGCACACCAGCCGCGCTGGCCACAGATTTGCTCGCCGGGCAGATTGATGCACTCTGGCAAGGCGCAGCGCTACCGATTCCCGCGCTCAAGCAAGTGGCCGATTCGGCAGACGCGGTGGTGTTTGGCCTCAGCGATGAAGCACAAGCCGCGATGCTCAAGCGCTTTGCATTTTTAAGCCCAGCGCAGATCGCAGCCAATACCTATCGCGGCCAAAACCAAGCCGTGAAATCCGTGGCCGCTTGGAATTTTGTGATGGCACACGCGGAGTTTCCGGCAAGCGATGCTTATTGGATCACGCGCACCGTGCTTTCTTTGAGTGATCCGTTGCAACTCCACGCCAGTGCCGCGCCCACACGCATGCAGAATGCCCCGCTCAATCGCGTGGTGCAGTTCCATTCTGGCGCAATACGTTTCTACAAAGAAAAAGGTGTGTTCTAGGAAGCGTCCCGCCGCTTTTTGCGCGGGCGGCCAGCAAGCGCTTTGTCAAACAGCCCGTTGGGCAACAGGCGCAACAGCTTGGCCACCATGCCCATTTGCCAAGGAATCACGCGATAGCTCACGCCAGCGGTGATCGTTTTGAAGGCCTGATCTGCAAAGTCTTCAGGCTGCATAAGAAAAGGCATGCTGTAGGTGTTTTGCGCCGTGAGTGGCGTGGCTACATAGCCTGGTGCAATCGTCACCACTTTCACGCCGTTTTTGCCTGTTTCGGCGCGCATCTCGCCGCGCAGGCTTTCGCAATAGCTGATCACGGCGGCTTTACTCGCGCAATACGCGCCATGCCCTGGTAAACCACGAATGCCGGCCACACTGGCAATGCCCACCAAGGTGCCGCTTTTCCTTTGCACCATACCGGCGATAAAGGGATGGAAGGTCGCTGCCAAGCCAATGTTGTTGGTAGCGAAGGTTTGCGCAAGCACATCGAGATCTGCGCGGATCGCGGTGTCCATGCCGATGCTGATGCCGGCATTAGCGATCACCACATCGGGCAATCCTTGCGCAGCGATGCACTCTAGCCCCGCTTTAACAATGCTGTCAGCTTGTGCCACATCAGCGCTATAAATAGCATAGCGCTCTGCGCTGATTCCTTGCCGGGCAACCCATGATTCGACTTCAGAAACGCGACGTGCCACAAGCGCCAAGCGATAGCCGGCTTGATAGAAACGCCATGCGAGAGCTTGGCCAAGCCCGCTAGAAGCGCCCGTGATGAAGACCAGTGGTGCAGTAGATGCTGAAGAATTCATCATGGTGCTTTAGATTCCAAACGGACGCGCACACGGCCATCGAGCTGTACGATGCCATCGATGTGGTTGTAGGCCATGCGGTCTCCTGAGAATTGGTCCTTGCCCCGCGTCACCACCACTGGCTTGTGGGATTTGATTTCTTCGGTGCGCACGAAGGCATGCAGAAATTCCCCGCGATATTCCACTTGGGGCAACAAGCGGCCTTGGGCATCTTTGCTGGCCGCGCGTATCACCACCGCATTGCCGACCAGTTGCACCTCCGAGCCATCGCCATTGCTGTAGGCGCGGTCACTTTGGCCGGTGATCTGGCGCTGATTTTTTGTCGAGCGAAGCTGCGCTGCATCGATCTCCAAGATATCGGTGTCTGGGAAATGGCGCGCTTTGGTGCCTGTGACCTCACTGATCAGCTGACCTTGTGAATCAAAGCTTTTCACCACGAAATTGGTCAGAAAATAATCAGGCTCGCTCCTAGGTGGGCGTTCGGGTTCGGGCGCTGATGCGACGGGCGTATTGCTGGCGAGCCACCAAGTGCCCAAGGCCATCAAGCCCATCGCCACCAGCGGTAAGTACAAAGTGATCTGGCCCAACAAGTTGCGAGCCCATCCGATCAACGGCTTCATGAAGTGGCCGCCTCCAGAAAATACGCGTAGTGGCCTTGCGCCATGAGGATCAAATCACAGAGCTCCCGCGCTGCGCCATGGCCGCCCGTAGTCTGCGTGATGTGGTGCACCAAGGCTTTGTTCTCCGCATGAGCATTCGCTGGCGCGCAGGCGAGTTGGGCGCGGGACAGCAAGGGCAGGTCCGGCCAATCATCGCCCATCACGGCCACCTGATGCCACGCCAGACCGAGTCGCGCCAACAGATTTTCAGCAGCGGGTAGCTTATCTTCGGTGCCATACACCGCATGCTGAACTTGCAGGGCTTTCAAACGTGTTCGCAGTGCAGGTCTGTCACGCCCCGTGATGACCGCGACCACAATGCCCGCGCGCTGCAAAAGCTTGAAGCCTTGGCCATCCAATACAGAGAAGCGTTTGAGCGATTCTCCCACTTCGCTGAAATACAGGCCGCCGTCCGTGAGCACGCCGTCAACATCAAAGATTGCCAAGCGAATGTCTTGCGCACGCAGCAGCAACTCAGGCGCGAAAGACAAAGCGGGCTGGCGAACAGGGGCATTCATCTCAAATTACTTTAGCGCGCATCAGATCATTGGTGTTGAGCGCACCCACAAGCTTGCCGTGCGCATCGGCCACCAGTACACTGGTGATGCGGTGCTGTTCCATCAATTCTGCTGCCTCCACGGCCAAGGAATCCGGTGAAATCGTGCGCGGTTTTTCATGCATGACTTCAGAAGCGGTGAGCTCACGCAAATCCACACCACGCTCGACCAAGCGGCGCAGATCGCCGTCGGTGAAGATGCCGACCACCCGC
>JBJTSL010000191.1:0-2176 GCA_046076625.1 Allobrachymonas sp. | reverse complement strand
TGGACATTGGGATTGACCGCGATCTCCACTGTGCTCGGTGTACTCGTGGGTATCGTCTGCGCATGGGCGCGGGTGCACGGGGCAGTTTGGATGCGGGCGGTGGCAGGTGCGTATGTCGAGCTGATTCGCAACACGCCGTTTATCGTGCAACTGTTTTTCGTCTTCTTCGGGTTGCCGGCCGCGGGGGTCAAGCTCAGCCCTGAGGTGGCGTCGACCATTGCGATGGTGATCAACCTCGGGGCGTATGCTGCGGAGATCATTCGCGCGGGCATAGAAGCCACGCCGCGCGGCCAAGTCGAGGCCGCGCAGAGCTTGGCCATTCATCCGCGGCAGATCTTTATGCGCGTCGTGCTGCCGCCAGCGCTCAAAAAAGTGTGGCCAGCCTTGGTCAGCCAAATCATCATCGTGATGCTAGGCTCCGCGGTCTGCGGACAAATCTCAACGGAGGAGCTGAGCTTTGCTGCGAACTTGATTCAGAGCCGCAATTTCCGTGCATTTGAAGCGTTCTTGATCGCTACCGGCATTTATTTGGTGCTGTCGATTGCGCTGCGCAGATTTTTGCACTGGGTTGGTGCGCGGTTCATTTTCTGAGGGCGGAGATGGTCGACTTCAGCCTTTGGGACATCAATCGCAACCTGCTCCTCGCTGCGCGATGGACAGTGCTGCTTTCGATCATGGCTTTTCTGGGCGGTGGCTTGGTTGGCTTGGGGCTCTTGTTCGCGCGGCTGTCGCCGTCCGTGTGGCTCAAGCGCTTTGTCAATGGCTACGTGCAATTGTTTCAGGGCACGCCACTGTTGATGCAGCTTTTTCTTGCGTATTTCGGCATCGCGCTGTTTGGGATCAAGACGAGTGCGTGGGCGGCCGCTTTTTTGGCGCTCACGCTGTACACCAGCGCTTTCTTAGTGGAAATTTGGCGCGGCTGCGTGGAGGCGATTCCCAAGGGGCAATGGGAGGCCAGCGATAGCCTGGCGCTGTCTTTCACAGAGAAGCTGCGCTATGTGATCTTGCCGCAAGCGCTGCGCATCGCGATTGCGCCAACGGTTGGCTTTTTGGTGCAAGTGATCAAAGGCACGGCGCTGGCCAGTGTGATCGGTTTTGTAGAGCTCACCAAAGCCGGAACCATGATCACTAATGCGACGTTCAAACCCTTCGTCGTGTACTCCTGCGTGGCGCTTTTCTACTTTGCGCTGTGCTTTCCGATCAGCCTGTATGCCAAACGCCTAGAGCGCAAACTGCGCCCTGTGTAACGAGATGCCATCATGACCGCCTCCTCCATCATCGAAATTTCTGGGCTGCGCAAATCCTCTGGCAGTAATGAAGTGCTCAAAGGGATTGATCTCCAAGTGGCTGCGGGTGAAGTGATTGCCATCATCGGCAAAAGCGGCTCGGGCAAGAGCACCCTGCTGCGCTGTATCAATGGATTGGAGGTGTTTCAAAGCGGCAGCCTGACCATACAAGGCCAACCGCTGCTGCACGACAAGCCCGAGGCCATGCGAGCGCTGCGCCAGAAGGTGGGCATGATTTTTCAGAGCTTCAATCTGTTTCCACATTTAAGCGTCGGTAAAAATATCATGCTCGCTCCCTCGCTGGTGAAAAAGCGTGAAGCTGCCGAGGGCGAAGCTACCGCCCGCAAGCTCTTGCAGCGTGTGGGATTGGCAGAAAAGTTTGATGCCATGCCCGAGCAGCTGTCGGGCGGCCAGCAGCAGCGCGTGGCGATTGCGCGGGCGCTGGCGATGGAGCCTGCGGTGTTGCTTTGTGACGAAATCACCTCCGCGCTGGATCCTGAATTGGTAGGCGAAGTGCTCAAAGTGGTGGAAAGCCTCGCCCAGGAGGGCATGACCCTGCTGATGGTCACGCATGAGATGAGCTTTGCCCGCAAAGTCAGCAACCGCGTGATCTTCATGCACCAAGGCCGCGTGCATGAGATGGGGCCGCCGGCGCAACTTTTTGGCAACCCGCAAACGCCGGAACTCAAGCAGTTTCTGTCGTCGCTCACGGATTGATCGGTCGCACTACGGGTGTCACACAACTCTCGTGTGCAAAGCGTATCATCGCTTGCATGACTTGGATTCACTTCGGTTTAAACTCCTTTTTTCATAGCACTCGGCGCAAATTCTATGCCGGCGAACAGCTGATTTGGCTTCAAATTTGCCTCATAATTTGGGGTATGAACACT
>JBJTSL010000190.1:0-8685 GCA_046076625.1 Allobrachymonas sp. | reverse complement strand
CTGAAGCTGCCGTTGCACAGGCAGCTTTGCCCGTCGCAGCGCCTGCGGCAGCAGCGCGGCCCACGGCCCAAGCTGGCATGTCCAAAATCGGTAGCTTCGCGCTCCCCGTCAGCGAGATGGATGCCGTCGCCTCCGGCGTGGGCTTGCAGTGGGTCAATTCCAATCCCGAGCGCATCGCCGCTGTCAAAGCGCAAATCGCCGCTGAGCCCAAGCCCATCCACGTACCCCGCGAGCGCCCGCCTGCGGTGCAGCTGGATGACGGCCCGCTGATCCTGGTGGAGACCAAGCGCGATTTGCGCCATATGGTCTTGCCCTTTGAGCAAGCGCAGCAGTAAGCAAGATTAGCGGTATTGCTGAAAAGGCGGCATTGGAGCCGCCTTTTTGATTGGGCTACCATTGCTTCGCATCTGCTATGAGCTCGACCCTGATCATCCTTTTATTGCTTGTCGTCATCGTCTTCTGGGCTTTGGGTGCTTACAACCGACTGGTGCGCCTTCGCGCACAGGTAGCGCAGCAATTGCGCATGTTGGCCTCCTCCTGGCAAGCGCAGGGGCAAGCCTTGGCGCTTCGGCTTGAGCAGTATGCACAAGGACAGGAGACAGAATCGCAATGGGCGATGCTGGATGACAATGCGCTTCGCTGGCGGCCGTTGGCGCTAGCGGCGCGCCAGTTTTTGGCGTGCTTGGTGGTGATCCAGCGCCATCCGCAGCAGATTGCTGCGGTCGATGATGTGTCGGCGGTGCGCGCCGCGCGCGATATTTTTGAGCTGGCTTGGCAGCGCTTACAGGCAGAGCCTGGCGATTTGGCGGGCAACCCCGTGCCGCCGGACTTACAGATTCTCTGGGCACAGCACGAGCCGCAGGCTCAGCAGCACCTGCAAGCCTACGATGAAGCGGTGCACGCCTACCATCAGGCCATTGGCCAATTCCCTGCGGTGGCACTGGCATGGCTGATGGGCTTTGGCATGACTGGAAAACTCTCATGACAGGCTGCCACATAAGTGATAATCTCGCATCAACCCATTCCGATAGGAGACTGCTTTGAAACGACTTTTTTTGATGGGCGCTGCATTGTTGGCTGGCTTGGCCAGCGCACAGGCCCAGACTGCCGCCCCCACGCCTGCGCAAAACGCGCAACTGAACAACCTGCGCAGCTTGGCAGCCACCTGCGCCAACTGCCACGGCACGAATGGCAAAGCGCAGGATGGCTCGTCTGTGGTCTCTCTGGCAGGTTTGCCCAAAGACTACATCGTGGCGCAAATGAAAGCCTTCAAAGAAGGCACGCGCCCGGCCACCATCATGCATCAGCTCTCCAAGGGCTACAGCGATGCCCAGATTGACCAAATTGCTGGCTACTTCGCCGCGCAAAAGAAATAAGGAGAAATCACCATGATGCAACGTCGCTCGTTTCTCCATTCAACAGCTGCCATCTCCCTGCTCGGCTTGGGCGGCTGTGCCTCCATGCCATCTGAGCAAAGCATTCCCAGCAAGGCCCGTGTCGTCGTCATCGGCGGCGGCTATGGCGGCGCGACTGCCGCCAAATACGTGCGTCTGCTGTCTGACTACAAAATCGATGTGGTGTTGATCGAGCCCAATGAGGCTTTCGTCTCTTGCCCGATTTCCAATCTGGTGATTGGCGGCAGCAAGCAGATCAAGGACGTGACCACGCCTTATGCGGGCCTGTCTAAAAACCACGGCATCACCGTGGTGCGCGATTTAGCCACCGATATTGATGCCACGCGCCGCGTCGTGACACTCGCGCGTGGTGCACAGATTGGCTATGACAAGCTCATCGTCTCGCCCGGCATTGATTTGCTCCTCGGCTCAATTGAAGGCCTGCGACAAGCCAGTGACGAGGGCCAAATCTTGCAGGCCTGGAAAGCAGGCGCTGAGACGGTGGCTCTGCGTAAGCAACTCTTGGACATGCCCGATGGCGGCACGTATGCCATCACCATTCCCGTCGCGCCCTATCGATGCCCACCTGGCCCTTATGAGCGTGCCTGCCAAGTGGCTTGGTATTTCAAGCAAGCCAAGCCGCGCTCCAAGGTGCTCATTCTGGATGGCAACCCCGATGTGACTTCTAAAGCCCCGCTGTTCAAAAAAGTCTGGGCCGAGCAATACCGAGGCATTGTCGAATACCGTGGCAACCACAACGTCACGGCGGTGGACGCCAAAACCGGCACGATCAAGTTTGATGTGCAGGACGACGTGAAGGCGCAGGTACTGAATGTGCTGCCGCCCATGCGCGCAGGCCGCATCGCCGTGCAGGCCGGGCTGAACAACCAGGCCAATGGCCGCTGGTGCGGTGTGGACTACCAAACCTTCGAGTCCACCGCCAGCAAGAATATCCACGTGCTCGGCGATTCGATCCAAATCGCGCCTGCCATGCCCAAGAGCGGCCACATGGCCAATAGCCATGCCAAGGTGGCAGCAGCGGCCATCGTCGCGCAGCTTTCCGAGTGGCAAATCAACGCCAACCCCATGCTCACCAACACCTGCTACAGCTTCGTGGACGACAAAAACGTGGTGCATGTGGCCAGCGTGCATGAGTATGTGGCGGCAGAGAAAACCTTCAAGACGGTGGCCGGCTCGGGCGGTGTCTCGGCGATTGACCTCAAGCCAGAAGTCACGCAGCTTGAAGGCGTGTACGCGATGAACTGGGCGCAAAACATCTGGGCCGACACGCTCGCTTGATTTTGGCGGCACAGATTCCCAACCAGGCAGCAGTACGGGTGGTCAAGGCCACCCGTACTGCTTTGTCGTCTGCCCCAACGGCTTCGCGGCCTGCAAAAGGCGCATCCGCGCCCAGCACGCTGGCCGCGCAATTGCAGCAAGTCGCTAACTTTTTAATAGCACTTCGCGCAGGAAATTCATGGGCAACTGCCCAATTTGACATTGAGAACAGCCAACGCGCCGGGGTGCAAGCGATTAGTTTCGCTGTGCTGCGCCATCTCGGCCAAGCGCATGCGCTGCGCGTGCTGCTCGCGCCGAAAAAGCCTGTGCCGGCAGCCGATGCCTTGCTCACCGCCGCGCTGGCCTTGATTTGCGCCCAAAACGCAGACCATCCGCCGTCTGGCGCGGTCTATGCCGAGCATGTAATCGTGAGTCAAGCGGTGGAGGCCATCAAGCGCCAGCCGCATCTGGCCGCGCAATCGAGCTTCATCAATGCCTGCTTGCGCCGCTTTTTGCGGGAAAAATCCGCGTTGCTACAAAGCCTGCGCGGCAATTTGGAAGCACAGTTCAACCATCCTGTCTGGTGGGTGCGCCAGATGCAGCGTGATTGGCCAGATGATTGGAAAGCGGTGCTGCAAGCCAATCGCCACAGCGCTCCTCTCACCCTGCGAATTAATGAGGAAAAATGCTCACTCGCCGTCATGGAGTCTGCGTTAAATGCTACTGAATTCATAGCTACTACGAAGATGCGGCGTGTGGGCGATTCTGGCTTGGAGCTCTCGCGCAGCCTGCCCGTGTCGCAACTGCCCGGCTACCACGAGGGCTGGTTCTCTGTGCAAGATGCAGCCGCGCAACTGGCCGCGCCCTTGCTGCTGCAAGCCTTGCCCAAGTCGCCCCGACCCTTGCGGATTTTGGATGCTTGCGCTGCGCCCGGTGGCAAAACCACGCATCTGCTGGAGTGGGCGGCGCATCGCGGCATGGCCGTGCAGGTGCTGGCGCTGGATGTGGATGCCCAGCGCTGCGAAACCATTGAAGAAAATTTGATGCGCCTGAAGCTTCGTGGGGAATCTGTGCGCATCGTGGCGGCCGACGCTGCGCAACCCCAAAACTGGCACGACGGCCAGCCCTTTGATGGCATCTTGCTTGACGCGCCTTGCACCGCCAGCGGTATCGTGCGCCGACATCCTGACATTCCTTGGCTGCGCCGCGACAGCGATGTTGCTGGCCTCGCCGCCCAACAAAAACGCCTCCTGCACGCCTTGTGGCCACTGCTCCAACCCGGTGGCGCTTTGCTGTATTGCACCTGCTCCGTCTTCAAGGCAGAAGGCTCTGCGCAGATCGAAACGTTTGTTGCGCACAACACTGACGCCCAGTCTTTGCCCGCGCCCGGCCATTTGTTGCCCCTTTCGCCCCCGCCGGGCAGCCCCATGCCTGAAAATTCGTTGGGTGGACACGACGGCTTTTTCTACGCCCTGCTGCGCAAGGCAGCCTGAGCATGGGTGGTATTGGAACTGGTGGGTTCGGCTGCTGCATGTGGCGCTGTGTATCGCTGCAGGATTGACGTTCAAACCCGCGTGGGCACAAAACGCTGTGGATCTGCCCAGTTTGCGGGTGGAGCAGGCCGCCGATGGCATGTATTTGAGCGCCAGTTTGAATTTTGAATTGCCGCCCTCGGTGGAAGATGCCCTGCTCAAAGGCATTGCGATGAGCTTTGTGGCCGAAGCGCAGGTGTTTCGTGACCGCTGGTATTGGTATGACAAAAACATCAATGTGGCCACGCGCACGGTGCGCTTAGCCTATCAGCCACTCACTCGCCGCTGGCGCATCAACGTGAGCGCCGGCTCGGATGCCGCTGGCGCTGCCAGTTTGAGCCAAAATTTTGATCAGCTCCAAGATGCCTTGGCGGCCGTGCGTCGCATCTCGCGCTGGAAGATTGCCGAGGCCGCCGACATCGAGGCCGATTCGCGCCACAACATTGAATTCCGCTTCCGCCTAGACACCTCCGCGCTGCCGCGGCCCATGCAAATTGGCATCACCGGCAATTCTGAGTGGAATCTCTCCATACAGCGCAGGGTGCGGCCTGAGCGTTAAAAACGAGGGTGTGTTAACGCGCCCTAGATGTGAGCCCGATGCCTATTTCGCAGTCTGAGGTCAAAGAAGTGCAGCCCAGCGAGTTGCCTAGCGCGCGCATGGGCGATGCCGTCACTGATACCGCGTTTGGTAGTGCTCAGGAAGCAGCGCCCGGTACCCTGATGCGCCAAGCCGCGAGGCGCAACACCCAACTGCGTTGGCTGCTAAGTCTGGGCGTGGCCACCATGCTCGGGGTGGCCTCGGTGCTGATTTTTTTGCTGACGCTGGCCACCAACAACCAAACCCGTTTTGAGCAATATTACGAGCGCTTGCTCTATGTGAACCTGGGTGTGGCTGCCGTGTTTCTGATGGTGATCGCCTGGGTGGTGTGGCGCTTGATTTCGCGGGTGCGGCGCGGCAAGTTTGGCAGCCGCTTGCTGATCAAATTGGCTGCGATTTTTGCATTGGTGGGTTTTGTGCCCGGCATGTTGATCTACACCGTGTCTTACCAATTCGTCTCGCGCTCAATTGAGAGCTGGTTCAACGTGAAGGTGGAAGGCGCTTTGGATGCGGGCATCAACTTGGGGCGCAACACCATCGATGCTTTGTCCTCCGATCTGGCTGCTAAAACCCGCGCCGCGGCGCAGCAATTGGGCGAGAGCAGCAGCATAGGCCCGCTGACCTTGGAGCGGCTGCGCGAGCAATTGGGCGCGACCGATGTGATCGTGTGGAGCGCCAGTGGCCAAGTGTTGGGCAGTGCGGGGCAATCGCGCTTTTCTCTCACGCCCGAGCGCCCCAGCGTCGCGCAGTTGCGTCAGGCGCGCAGCGCCCGTGTGGTCAGCGCAGTGGAGGGTTTGGAAGAAGCGGCTGATCGCAAAGCGGCAGCCGCTGCCGGTTCAGATGCTGCGCCCAGCGTGGCGCGCGTCAAAGCCTTGGCTTTGGTGAGCCCAGGTTTGGTGAGTTTTGGGTTGGGTACGGGTAGCGCTCTCGCAGGCTTGGGTGGCAACTTGGCTGGCTCGGAGAGTGCGCGTTTCTTGCAAGTGACGCAGGTAATTCCGCCCGCGCTGGTGGCCAATGCGCTAGCTGTGCAGGAGGCGTATCAGGAGTATCAACAGCGCGCTTTGGCGCGCAATGGCCTGCGCAATATGTATCTGGCTACGCTCACCTTGAGCCTGTTTCTGGCCATGTTTGGCGCGGTGCTGCTGGCGGTGTTGCTGGGCAATCAACTCGTGCGTCCGCTGCTGGTGTTGGCCGATGGCGTGGCGCAAGTGGCCGCTGGCGATTTGCGCCCCAAAGCGGCTTTGCAAACCCGAGATGAGCTGGGCGGTCTTACGCGCTCGTTTGCCCAGATGACGCAGCAGCTCTTGGATGCCCGCACGCAATTGCAAGAAAGCGTTGGCCAGCTCGATGCCTCGCGCGCTAATTTGCAAACGATTTTGGATAACCTCACGGCAGCAGTGATCGTGCTGGATGAGCGCGGGCAGATCCTGCAAGCCAATCCGGGTGCTACGCGCGTGCTGCACGCTCTTTTGGCCGCCTGCTTGGGCCAGAGCTTGGAGTCCGTGCCGGGGTTGCAAGAATTCGGCAGCCAAGTGGAAGAGCAATTTCGCGTGTTTTTCAGCGACCGGGGTGTGCACGCCGACCATTGGCAGCATTCGTTTGAGCTGGGCGCACACACCGCAGGGCACAACCTCAGCGAGGTAGACAAAACCACCAGCATCATCGCGCGTGGCGCCGCGTTGCCCCGAGGCCTGCGTTTGCTGGTGCTCGATGACATCACGGAAATCGTCTCGGCTCAGCGTTCGCGCGCTTGGGGCGAGGTAGCGCGGCGTTTGGCGCATGAAATCAAAAACCCGCTCACGCCGATTCAGCTCTCCGCCGAGCGGCTGGAGATGAAGCTGCAAGGCAAATTGGAAGCGGGCGATGATGCTTTGCTCAGCCGCTCAGTTAAAACCATCGTCGATCAAGTCGATGCGATGAAGCGCTTGGTCAACGAATTTCGCGACTATGCTCGCCTGCCCAGCGCCGAGCTCAAGCCCACCGATTTAAATACGCTGATCGCCGATGTGTTGGGCCTGTATGCGCCTGAAAATGCAGCTGTGCCCGTGACTCAAGAGCTAGATCCGGCCTGCCCCAAGATTTCTGCCGATGCCCAGCAACTGCGCCAAGTCATCCACAACCTGCTGCAAAACGCACAAGATGCGAGCCTCACCGCTGCCAGCGGCTTGCTGGCCGAGCATGGCGGGCGGCCAGCGCAGGTGACCATCCGCACGCGCTACAACCCCGAAAGCCGCCGTGTACGGTTGACCGTGCTTGACAGTGGCACAGGCTTTGCGCCGCATATTTTGCAACGCGCGTTTGAGCCCTATGTCACCACCAAGTCGCGTGGTACAGGCTTGGGCCTGGCGGTGGTCAAAAAGATTGCAGATGAACATGGCGCACGCATCGAATTGAGCAACCGTCTTGCTGCTGTCCAGGCATCTGGCAGCGACGATTTACAAACCGACACACAAACAGAGAAAACCCTGAGCCCTGCCGTGATTGGTGCGCAGGTGAGTTTGTCGTTCGCTGTGGTTTAATCAACACGTCGCGGATCTGCCACAGGCATTTCCCACAAGGCGGGCGACGAAAAATACGAACAGCTTGGCAACATGGCAAATATTTTGGTCGTTGATGATGAACTGGGGATTCGTGATCTGCTCACTGAAATCCTCACCGATGAAGGGCATAGCGTGGAGACGGCCGACAACGCCGCGCAAGCCCGCAAGGCCCGCAGCGCAAACCAGCCCGATTTGGTCTTGCTCGACATTTGGATGCCCGATACCGATGGCGTGACCCTGCTCAAGGAATGGTCAGCCACCGGCCAGCTCGGCATGCCTGTGGTCATGATGAGCGGCCACGCCACGATCGACACCGCTGTGGAAGCCACCAAAATCGGCGCGCATTCATTTTTGGAAAAACCCATCACCCTGCAAAAGCTGCTCAAAGCGGTGAACGACGCGCTGGCCAAAGGCGAGCGCCTCAAAGCCGCCACCCCACCGCCCAAAGCCGAACTGACGTTGGAGGCAGCCATGACAGGCGGGGCGCAATTGCCCGCCCCGGTGGAAATGGGCCCGCACGCCACGCAAAGCTTCCAGCTTGACCAGCCCCTGCGCGAAGCACGGGACGAATTTGAAAAAGCCTACTTTGAATTCCATCTGGCTAAAGAGGGCGGCTCCATGACCCGCGTGGCCGAAAAAACTGGCCTCGAGCGCACTCACCTGTACCGCAAACTCAAGCAACT
This sequence comes from Allobrachymonas sp., assembly GCA_046076625.1. GTDB lineage: Bacteria > Pseudomonadota > Gammaproteobacteria > Burkholderiales > Burkholderiaceae_C > JANMDU01. The sequence continues at coordinate 660 of JBJTSL010000190.1, read as the reverse complement.
CGGCGTGGACATCAACCGCAGCAAGCGCGGTTGATCGGCTATAATCGAGGGCTCTGCTCCAAAGGCGGAGCATTTTGGCCCGGTAGCTCAGTCGGTAGAGCAGAGGATTGAAAATCCTTGTGTCGGTGGTTCGATTCCGCCCCAGGCCACCAAAAAAAAACAAGCCCCAGTATCGAAAATACTGGGGCTTTTTCGTTGTTGAGTTACTTGTTAACCAGACGTTTTTGATGCTGTGCAATTTGCAGTTTGACCTGCGTTGGTGCTGTACCACCCAGCGTGTTGCGAGCAGTCAAGCTGCCGCGTAGCGAGAGCACCTCGTAAACGTCGTTACCCACGCCTTTGTTAAAGCTCTGCAGCGTATCCAGAGGCAAATCACTCAAATCCATGCCGCGTTCGCTTGCGAATTTGACGGCATGGGCGACGACTTCGTGGGCGTCTCGGAAGGGGAGGCCTTTTTTCACCAAGTAATCGGCGAGATCGGTGGCTGTGGCGTAGCCGCGCAGGGCGGCGCGTTGCATCGCTTCTGGGTTGACAGTGATGCCGCCTTGGCGTGAGCCGTCTTCGGCGGGTTGGCCACCCATCATTTCTGCGAAGATGCGCAGCGTGTCTTTGAGCGTGTCCACCGTGTCAAACAGCGGTTCTTTGTCTTCTTGGTTGTCT
>JBJTSL010000189.1:0-2886 GCA_046076625.1 Allobrachymonas sp. | reverse complement strand
CGTCCTCTGCGTTCAAAAATAAACTCTACCCTCGCCCATCATTCTTCATTGTTTGATTTTCTTGGAAAGCAAGTTGCATGAGCACCGCTATGATCATCTCCATGGTGTTGTGCTTCGCACTCACCATTTCCGTGGCGGTGTCGATTGGCCTGTCGTCCATCGTTGGCATTCAAATGGGCAACGCCAACATGCTGATCTCGGTCAAGGAAATGTTTTCCTCGATCAACAAATTTCCACTGGCTGCCATTCCGTTTTTTATTCTGGCCGGCAACATCATGGAAACAGGCGGCATCTCGCGTCGCTTGGTCGAGTTCGCCAAATCCATCGTGGGCGGCGTGCAAGGCGGTTTGCCAATGACATGCGTGCTCACCTGCATGATTTTTGCCGCAGTCTCTGGCTCATCAGTGGCCACCACGTTCGCCATTGGCGCAATTCTCATCCCTGCCCTGATCCAACATGGCTATCCCAGGCCTTATGCTGCCGCGCTGCAAGCAACCAGCGCTGAGCTGGGCGTGATCATTCCGCCGAGCATTCCGATGATTTTGTATGGCGTGAGCGCGGAAGTCTCAATTGGCGAGCTCTTTATTGCCGGCTTTGGCCCCGGTCTCTTGATCGGCGCGGCCTTGATGCTCTTCGTTTATGTGTATTGCCGCTTCAAAGGCTATGGCAAAAACGATGGTGAAGGCCGCCTCTCCTTTGGCAAAGCCACTTGGCAAGCCGGCTGGGCGCTGCTCATGCCCGTGATCATTTTGGGCGGCATCTATGGCGGTATTTTCACGCCGACGGAAGCCTCCGCTGTGGCAGTGTTTTATGCACTGGTGGTGGGCATGCTGATCTACCGCGAAATCAAGATCGCTGACCTGTACAAAATCCTCAAAAAATCCGTGATCAGCAGCGCAGTGATCATGTTCATCATCGCCAACGCGGGGCTCTTCGCCTTCCTGATCACTCGCGCTGGCGTACCAGATGCGATTGGCCAGTATTTGAAAGAAATCTTGCAAAGCCCAGTAGTCTTCTTGCTGGGCATCAACGCGGCGCTCTTCATCATTGGCATGTTTATCGAAACCAGCGCGGCCATCATCGTGCTCGCGCCGATTCTCGCGCCCGTGGCCATCCATTTCGGCGTTGACCCGGTGCATTTCGGCCTCATCATGGTCGTCAACCTCGCCTTGGGCATGATCACCCCGCCCTTTGGGGTCAACCTTTTTGCCGCCTGCACTGTAGCCCGGATCTCGCTGGACAGGATCATCCCGTATCTGCTGCCCTTCGTGCTCGTTATCTTGGCCTGCTTGATGGTGATCACTTATGTACCCGCCATCAGCCTCACGCTGCGAGACTTGGTGTACAAGTAACGAGGGCGTGATAACACGCTCTAACTCATATTTTGATAGCGATCCACGTAGATTCTATGCCGGCGAACGGTTGAATCTTCTTCATCGGGTTATTCAAATAATGAAATTTGGGCTGACTTGATCTCCGCCCCCATCGCTACAGCCCCGCGAAACGCTCCCATATCCAGCATCGTGCGCTCCCGGTTCAAACCGAAGCGTTGGCAAGCGATTTCGAAACGCTTGGCAATCAGCATGGCCCAAGTGCCTTGGCCCTTCATTCGGGTGGCAAAGTTGCTGTCGTAGTCTTGCCCGCCGCGCATATCTTGCAGCCGCGCCATGACGCGCTCGGCGCGCTGGGGGTAATGCTCAGCGAGCCATTGGCGAAACAGCGGGGAAAGCTCCCAAGGCAGGCGCAGCACGCTGTAGAACGCACTCTTCGCACCCGCTTGCGCGGCGGCTTCAAGCACTTGCTCCATATCTTCGTTGATGAATGGAATTTGCGGCGCCAGGCTCACCCCCATGGGCACCCCCGCGCGTGCAAGGCGCTCGATCATTTGCAACCGCCGATAAGGCGCGGCGGCGCGCGGCTCTAGGATGCGTGCAAGTTTGGCGTCCAGTGTGGTGATGGTGATGTACACCGCCACCAGTTGCCTTCGAGCGAGTGGCCGAAGCAGATCCAGATCGCGCTCCACGCCGCTGGATTTGGTGACCAAGCTGCATGGGTGGCCCAGCTCGAGCATGAGCGCCAGCAGGCCTCGGGTCAGTTGCAGCTCGCGCTCGGCGGGCTGATAGCAGTCTGTTGCAGAGCCAATGTTGATGACTCCCGGCACATAGTTTTTTCGCAGCAATTCTTGGCGCAGCGCCTGCACGATATTGGTTTTGGCGATGATCTGCGTCTCAAAATCGAGGCCGGGCGAAAGGTTCAGATAACTGTGCGTGGGCCGCGCATAGCAATAAATGCAGCCATGCTCACAGCCGCGATAGGGGTTGACGGCATAGTCAAACGCCAAGTCGGGCGAATCGTTTTGGGTGAGCGCCGAGCGGGCAGTCTCCATGCGCACCCTGGTGCTGGGGCGCTGCTGCGCTTGTATGGCGGCTTGGTCGTCCAGATTGCTCCAGCCATCGTCGAAGTGGTCTCTGGCTTGACTGCTGAACCGATGCGCGATAGGACCCACAGCGCCGCGGCCTTTGATCGCTTGAACTGGGATCACAGTTTCGGGAACGGGTATGGAGTGCATGGCCATGATGCTTGCCTTGAAACCTGATTATATATACAGTTTTCATGTCGTTTGCCTGCCGGGCTAGCTGCACTAAGCTGAGCGCCAAATAAAACGCAGCGGACTCAACGTTGCAACTCAGGACCGAGCGTCGCGCCAAATGCCCTCAAGCCAGCCAATAGCTGTTCATAAGCCGGTTGTAACGAAGAAGAAGCGCCTTTCACGCCCAGCTCGATGTGTTTGCCATATTGCGGGTGGTCCACACTCGGTAGGCTGAACACCTTGATGCCAACATGCGTAGCCTCCACCTGCTCCATCAGCGGTGTGAGGCTGGCCTC
>JBJTSL010000188.1:0-2756 GCA_046076625.1 Allobrachymonas sp. | reverse complement strand
CAATCTGATCCTCGTGTGTGGCCGCGTTGTCAATCAAGCCACGCATCGCCAAGCTCAGAGGATCATCATCTTGCGTGATGCCATAGGCTGAGAATTTTTCTTGTGCCGCCCCCGTTGTCACATCAGCGCTCACGCCTTCTTTACTCGGAATAATGCGCGCCGGAACGCCCACCGCTGTGGCTCCGGGGGGCACAGGTTTAATTACCACCGCATTGCTGCCGATCTTCGCACCATCGCCCACCACAAAACCGCCGAGCACCTGTGCGCCGGCACTCACAATCACGTTTTGACCCAACGTCGGATGCCGTTTCATGCCTTTATAAAGCGAGGTTCCGCCTAATGTGACGCCTTGATAAATTGTACAGCCGTCGCCAATCACAGCCGTTCCGCCCACCACCACACCCATCCCGTGGTCGAAAAACACACGATTGCCCACGACCGCACCAGGATGGATTTCAATGCCAGTGAACCAACGTGCAAACTGCGAGATAAAGCGCCCAAGCCATTGGAGCCCATGCGTCCAGCACCAGTGTGCCGGTCGATGCAAAATCACGGCATGCAAGCCGGGATAACAGGTGAGCACCTCAAAGCGGCTGCGGGCGGCCGGATCGCGTTCGAGGATGCAGTCAATGTCAGCGCGGATTCTGGAGAACATGCGCGAAGTTTACCGGCTTACTCAGAAGCTTGCTTTTCTCTGCGCTCTGGCGTGGACTCCAGCACCGCTTTGGCAATCCCGCGCAGGATATGAATTTCTTCTTCCCGCAGCTCGGCTCGATTAAGCAGATCATTCAGGCGCGGCATGAGTTTCTTGGGTGCGTGAGGATCGAGGAATTGCAGATGCACGAGCGCGCGCTCCCAATGCGCCAATGTGCCTGCTACCGCTTGCGCATCCGCCAGATTTGCAACTGCATGGGCGGGCACGGCATAGCCACCCAAGGCCTGCCGCCAATCATAAGCAATGAGCTGCACCGCACTGGCCAAATTGAGTGAGCCATACGCTGGATTGGTGGGAATGCTCAGCGCCGCATGGCAACGGTAGACATCCTCATTCTTCATGCCAAAGCGCTCGGTGCCAAACAGGAAAGCCATGCGGGGCACAGTTTTTAAGGCCAAATCGGCATTCTCCCGGCATGAATCCTGCGTCGAGTGCTCATCTTTTAATAGCATTGTAAAGTAAGTGCGCGGTGCATAGGTACGCGGCCCAAAGTCTCGCGCCACCATCGCCGTGGCGCAGAGATGATCCACCCCTTGCAAAGCTTCATCCAAGGTGGCCACGATGTGCGTTTTTGCCAGCACGTCAGTCGCGCCGCTGGCACGCTGGATGGTTTCGTCGCGGTTCAAGACTTTGGCATCGCGCGGCTGCACCAGCCACAGCTCATCAAATCCCATGGTCTTGAGCGAGCGTGCCGCTGCGCCCACATTGCCATTGTGCGAAGGCTCAATCAGGATGAATCGCGCCATACCCCCCCGAGCTGCTTAAGCCTTGCCCACCAGCCGCTTGACACCCAGCCACTGCTGCTGCCAAAAGCCGTGCCCATACTCGCGGCCTTGCTCAATCTGGTCGCGAACACCGGTTGGGTCGAACCGCTTGTCGAAGTTGCTCGTACGAAACAACATGTCCCACCAAGGCAGGAGCACGCCGAAGTTCGCACCTCCCAATGTCTTGCCAGGAAACTCATGCCCAATGCCCACGGCATGATGCAGGCGATGAAAGCGCGGGCTCACCCACAAGCGCTCACCGATGCGGCCAAACCAGATGCGCACATTCGCATGCTGAAAACTCTCCGAAAGCTGCGTGAGCGCCACCAATGCGACAAACTGCGCTGGTGCAATCCCCACTGTAAAACCCACCGCCACCAAAATCGTATCGCGCAAGACATCATCAAGCAAATGGTTGCGGTTGTCGCTCCACATGGTCATCTGACGCTGCGCATGGTGCAGGCTGTGCAGTTGCCACCACCAATTGAGCTGGTGCTGGCCTCGGTGAATCCAATAGTCCACCAAGTCAAACACGATCACATACAAGAAAAACCCGAGCAGCGCGCTTTCCCAACCGATCAGACCAAACAGCCATTGATCCAAATGGAAGGTGCCCACCCCTTGGGTACGCAGCGCGCCAAACGCCATATCGAGTAGCGGATCTAGTGTAAGAAACAAGCCTAAACGAAACACACCAAGGCGGTGAATCAGCGTATACAAGATATCGGTGCGAACCGTGGCGTGATCTATCACGGGTTCTACCGGCCAGATTTTTTGCAAAGGGCCGATGATCAGCAGCAACACAACCAGCTGCAAACCCCCCACCAAAAACCACATCGCGCCATCAAACCCAAGCTCCAGCAAGCCGCCCATGCCCAAGCCAAACATCACCGGCTGGAAGAGGGTTTCAAACAGCCATTGCTGCGCGAGAGCAAAAGTATCCGTCAGGCTGTTGAAAAGGGCATCCATGAAGCAAATTATAGGCAATTTAAGCAGTTCGCCGGCGTATTTTCTGCGTAGTTTGCTATATATTTAGTAGCGTTTTTAAGGCTTCGCAACGGATGAAGCGCAGTAATTTGGCCCACAAGGATGCTGCGGAACCCGTTTTTCCGGAGCAAAAATACAACCCTGCAGGGGAACATGCCGAAAAAGCAAGAACAGGACAATACCTCACTAGGGCGTGTTAACACGCCGTAGTGCGCACCTCAAAGCCTCAAAGACGTGATAGCACGCCAGCCAACGCGACTCCCGTATGCGTCTTGCGCTTGACTAGCGCC
>JBJTSL010000187.1:0-3208 GCA_046076625.1 Allobrachymonas sp. | reverse complement strand
TGCGCTTCTACCGACAGAGGGATATGCACAGCCATTTGGTCGCCGTCGAAGTCAGCGTTGAAAGCGGAGCAAACGAGCGGGTGCAACTGAATCGCTTTGCCTTCAATCAAGATCGGCTCAAAGGCTTGAATGCCTAAACGGTGCAGCGTGGGTGCGCGGTTCAAGAGCACAGGATGCTCGCGAATCACTTCTTCTAAGATGTCCCACACCACGGGCGTGCCGGATTCGACTTCCTTCTTCGCTGCTTTGATCGTGGTAGCAATGCCACGCACCTCGAGCTGTGCAAAGATGAAAGGTTTGAACAATTCGAGCGCCATGAGCTTGGGCAAGCCGCACTGATGCAACTTGAGCGTTGGGCCCACGGTGATCACGGAACGACCGGAGTAGTCCACGCGCTTGCCCAGCAAGTTCTGGCGGAAACGACCGCTCTTGCCTTTGATCATATCGGCCAAAGACTTCAGAGCACGCTTGTTCGCGCCCGTCATGGCCTTACCACGACGACCGTTATCGAGCAAGCTGTCCACGGATTCTTGCAACATGCGCTTTTCGTTGCGCGCAATGATCTCGGGCGCTTTCAGCTCCAACAAGCGACGCAAACGGCTGTTGCGGTTGATCACGCGGCGATACAAGTCGTTCAGATCTGACGTGGCGAAACGGCCACCATCGAGAGGTACAAGAGGGCGCAGATCGGGAGGCAGCACAGGCAGCACTTCCAAGATCATCCATTCAGGCTTCATGCCGGATTTCTTGAAAGCTTCGAGCACCTTAAGGCGCTTGGCATTCTTCTTGATCTTGACTTCAGAGCCAGTGAGATCGTTGCGCAACTTCTCGATTTCGATGTCGAGATCAATACCAGCAAGCAATTCTTTGATGCCTTCCGCACCCATCTTGGCTTGGAATTCATCACCGTATTCGCGCACTTTGGCATCGTAGTCGTCTTCCGACATGATGCTGAATTTCTTCAGCGGAGTCATGCCGGGATCCGTGACTACATAGGCTTCAAAGTACAACACGCGTTCGATGTCGCGCAACGTCATGTCGAGCACCAGGCCGAGACGCGAGGGCAGAGATTTCAAGAACCAGATGTGGGCGCAAGGCGCGGCCAGATCGATATGGCCCATGCGCTCGCGGCGCACTTTGGCTTGCGTCACTTCCACGCCGCACTTCTCGCAAATCACGCCGCGGTGCTTGAGGCGCTTGTATTTGCCACACAAGCATTCGTAGTCCTTGATCGGACCAAAAATCTTGGCGCAGAACAAACCATCACGCTCTGGTTTGAAGGTGCGGTAGTTGATGGTTTCGGGTTTTTTCACTTCGCCAAAAGACCAGCTGCGGATCTTCTCGGGTGAAGCGATACCGATACGGATGGCATCGAAATGCTCATCAGGGGTGAACTGTTTGAAGAGGTCGAGTAAAGATTTCATGTGTGTGTTCCTTATCGATCAGTTACGCTCAAGTTCAATGTCAATGCCCAAAGAGCGAATCTCTTTGACCAAGACGTTGAACGACTCAGGCATGCCCGCCTGGATGGTGTGCTCGCCTTTGACAATGCTCTCGTACACCTTGGTACGGCCTTGCACGTCGTCGGATTTCACAGTCAGCATCTCTTGCAAGACGTATGAAGCGCCATAAGCCTTGAGCGCCCACACCTCCATCTCGCCGAAACGCTGGCCACCGAATTGCGCCTTGCCACCCAGCGGCTGCTGCGTGACGAGGCTGTAAGGGCCGGTGGAGCGTGCGTGCATCTTGTCGTCCACCAAGTGGTGCAGTTTCAAGACGTGCATGTATCCCACGGTGGTGGGGCGCTCGAATCGCTCGCCAGTGCGTCCGTCGTACAGGTAAGCCTGTGTGCGGGTATCCGTCAAGCCTTTGGCTTTCGCGATTGGCTCGGGATAAGCAAGCTTGAGCATGCCGCGAATTTCTTCTTCTGCGCCGCCGTCGAACACTGGCGTCGCAAAAGTTGCACCCTTGGATAAGTTAGCGGCCATTTCCAGCACATTGTCGTCCGACAATTTGGACATGTCTTCCTTGCGGCCCGAGGCGTTGTAGAAGGTTTCCATGTACTTGCGCAGCTCTGCTGCCTTGGCTTGGCTTTGGAGCATATCGCCAATGCGCTGGCCAATGCCCTTGCCTGCCCAGCCCAAGTGCACTTCGAGCACCTGGCCCACGTTCATGCGCGAAGGCACGCCCAGCGGGTTAAGCACGATGTCGCACGGCGTGCCATCAGCCATGTAGGGCATGTCTTCCACGGGCACGATCTTGGAAACCACACCCTTATTGCCGTGGCGGCCAGCCATCTTGTCGCCGGGCTGCAAGCGGCGCTTGACAGCCAGATAGACCTTGACCATTTTGAGCACGCCGGCTGGCAACTCATCGCCTTGGGTGAGCTTCTTGCGCTTTTCTTCAAAAGCCAGATCAAAGCTGTGGCGCTGCTGCTCGATGGAGTTCTTGATGGACTCCAATTGCGCAGCGACTTCTTCGTCCGCCGGGCGGATGTCGAACCAGTGATATTTTTCCACCGAAGCCAAGTAAGCCTTGTCGATCTTGCTGCCTTTGGCCAGCTTCTGAGGGCCGCCGTTGGCAGTTTTGCCGCTCAAGAGTTTTTCGATACGATCGAAAGCGTCAGCCTCAACAATACGCAATTGATCGTTCAAATCAAGGCGGAAGCGCTTCAACTCGTCGTCAATGATTTGCTGGGCACGCTTGTCTCGCGTGATGCCTTCACGGGTGAAAACCTGCACGTCAATCACCGTGCCGGCGCTGCCTTGATCCACGCGCAGTGAGGTGTCTTTCACATCGCTAGCTTTTTCACCAAAAATCGCACGGAGCAGCTTCTCTTCGGGCGTGAGCGTGGTCTCGCCTTTCGGTGTAACCTTGCCAACGAGCGTATCGCCGGGCTGCACTTCTGCTCCGACATAGATGATGCCTGACTCATCCAAGCGGTTGAGCTGCTGTTCAGAGAGGTTCGGAATATCGCGGGTGATTTCTTCGCTGCCCAACTTGGTATCACGCGCCATGACCACCAACTCTTCGATATGGATCGACGTGTAGCGGTCTTCGGCCACCACGCGCTCGCTGATCAGGATCGAATCTTCGAAGTTGTAGCCGTTCCAGGGCATGAACGCAACGAGCATGTTTTGACCGAGAGCCAGTTCGCCGAGGTCGGTCGATGCGCCGTCAGCCACCACATCGCCCTTGGTGATTTTGT
>JBJTSL010000186.1:0-2584 GCA_046076625.1 Allobrachymonas sp. | reverse complement strand
TCACGCGCACCAGATTCGCACTAGATGCCGGCGTCACGGCGCGGTTGCCTGCCAAAGCTGGCAAGGCCACCTGCCCTTCCACCTGCGTGCCCTGCCCTTGCTCACCATGGCATGTGGCGCAATGTTTGCCATACATCTCAGCCCCTTGGCTGCGCAGGCGCTGGTCGAGCGAGGCTTGGCTGCTGCGCTGCGAAGTGGCGGCGGGCAACTGCGGAAGATGCTGCAGATAGGCCGCCGTCGCGTTCAAATCGGCATCGCGCCAATGCTGCGTGCTCTTGCTCACCACCTCGGCCATGGGGCCCAAGGCTGAAGCATGCCGCGTGACTCCGTTTTTCAGTAGCGCCACCACCTGCGCTCGCGGCCAATGCTGCACGCCGGCTTCCTCTCGCGCATGCAGCGAAGGCGCATACCAGTCACGCATGGGCATGAGTGCACCGGCAAACTGCCCCTCGGTGGCCGCGCCCAGTGCATTGCGCTGCGCATGGCAGGCGCTGCAATGGCCCAGACCGTGCACCAGATACGCGCCGCGTTGCAGCTCCACAGCAGCATTTTCAGAGGTATTTAGACTGTTGTCCGGCATAGAATCTGCGTAGATTGCTATTGATTCAGCAGCACCTCTCTCAAAGTACAGCACCCGCCAAGCCGCCAGTGCGAGCTGCGTGTTGAACGGAAACGCCAGCTCATGCGGCTTGTTCGGCTGCGCCACGCTCTGCACGCCATACATGAAATACGCATACAGGTCATCGCTGTCGGCTCGGCTGATCTGCGTGTAGTTCGGGTAGGGAAAGGCAGGCGTGAGCAGCTTGCCGCGCGCGTTCACGCCCTCATGCAAGGCGCGGTAAAACGCCTCGGCGCTCCACGCGCCAATGCCGTGCTGCGCATCAGGCGTGATATTACTGGCGTAAACCGCGCCAAAAGGCGTGTGAATCGCCTTGCCGCCCGCAAACTCAGCACCACCGCGCTCCGTATGGCAGGCCGCGCAATTGCCCAGAGTGGCCAAATACGCGCCGCGAGCGATCTGCGCCTCATTTTTGAAGCTTTTTGCGGCATTCGCCGGCACGGAATCTGGGTCGTATGCTATCAATTCAGTAGTTATTCTGATCGCCGCATACATTGCAACGAGCAAGAAGGCAGAGCCTGCAATCCACAGGCAGCGTTTGCCCCAACTTGAGCGTTGCCAAACGAGTGGCGCTTTCATTGCACCCCCCCGCAAACCAGAGGCAATGGCGCCCGCAAACTCGTGATGGAAGCCGCTGGCTTGGCTTGCGCTGGTACACGCTGCGCCGCCAACCAAGTGCTGACCGCGCTCACATCTTCTGGCCGCAATTTCTTGGCCAGCCCCGCCATGCAATCAGGCGCATGCGCCCTGCGCATTCCCGTCTGCCAAGCGCCAATCTGCCCAGCAATGTAGTCACGAGGCAAGCCGAGCAAACCAGCTATTGCCGGCTGCACGCCCATCAAATTCGCGCCATGGCAGCTCGCGCAAGCGGGCAAACCAAGCGCAGAGTCACCATGCAGCGCCAACTGCTGGCCGCGCTGCAAAGCCGTCGCAGCCGTACCAGCCAGCGGCGCTTGCGGCTCGGGATAAGGCAAATCCATTTGCGAAAAATAATGCGCCATCTCGCGCAGCGCCGCATCACTTTGCAACTCCACCAAACCCACCATCAACCCATAATGCCTCCGGCCATCACGAAAATGTTGCAGTTGGTGGAACAAATAGCCGGCCGGCTTGCCCGCAATGCGCGGGAAATAAACCTCATTCGCGGTCCGCCCCAACTGCGCCGTCACCCCCGCGCCATGGCAGGTGGTGCAGGCTTGCATGCGTTTGGCGTTGTCTGTTTTCAGGCCTTGTGCGATGACAGCGGTGTTTAGGAATGCGGCGAGTAAGAGTAGCTTGGCGAATTTCACTCTTCGATATTACTTTGCTTTGTCCAAGAAGCGGTGCTCTACGATTTCACGCCGCCCGAGAAAGCCTAAATTCAAGAAAATCGAAGGCTAGCCGGCATAAAAACTGCGCTGAATGCTATCGAAACAGGAGTTTCAAGCAGCCTTCTCTTTCTCCTGCAACAAACGCCACATCACCTTCCCGCTGCCGCTCTTTGGCAAAGAAGTCGCAAATTCAACCACTCGCGGTGCTTTGTAGACCGCCATGTTGTCTCGGCACCAAGCCAGAATGTCTTGCTCGCTCACCTGCCCCACATGCGATTGCCGCAGCACGACCACGGCTTTCACCGTTTCTCCGCGATACGCATCCAGCGCTGCGATCACGCATGCCTCTGCAATAGCAGGATGTTTGAACATCAGCGCTTCCACCTCAGCTGGCCAGACCTTGAAGCCGCTGGCGTTGATCATGCGTTTCAAGCGGTCAGTGATGAAGAAATAGCCTTGCTCATCGACCTTTCCAATGTCTCCACTGCGAAATCGTGATGCGCGGGCCGATGAATTTCAAAGGCTATTGGAAAAACCCTGAAGCCACAGCCAAAGCCTTCGTGAAAATCGACGGCATGCATTTCTTTCGCAGTGGAGATATTGGAAAGGTCGATGAGCAAGGCTATTTCTTCATCACTGACCGCTTGAAACGCAT
>JBJTSL010000185.1:0-2633 GCA_046076625.1 Allobrachymonas sp. | reverse complement strand
CGATGCGCAGCGCTTGGGCGTCGGGTTTGAAACGACTGCGCCTGCTGAGCTGGAGCAGTTGCCCAGTTCAGGCACTGAGCACGCGGCCTCTCGCGCCAGTGATGCTGCGAATCGGTTGGCCACGCAGGCGTTGGATTCCGCGCCGCAGTTGTCCCCTGACCGCCGCCGTAGCCAGCCGCTGGGACAGGCTTGGGCGGTCAGCATGGAGGTGCACAACGCGCCAGCGCTGCGTGACGTGATGGGTGTGAAAGCCTGGCGTGCTCTGCTGCGCCATCTGTTTTTGCCATCGAGCAAAGACCCGGCATTGCGCAATGCCGAGTATGTGGACTTGGACGAGAGTCGCCTCAGTCTGTATTTTTTGGATCAGACCAAGGAGGGGGCGCTGGGCTACGTGCGTGCGGCGCAAGCCGTTCAATCCATGCTGCGTTCGGGAGTGCAAAGCAGGGCTTGGATGCTGGCTCAGTTCCCAGAGCAAAAGCTGCCTGTGCTGCGTGTGCTCATTAGCCTGCACTTTGGCCCTATCGAGGTGCTGCGTGTGCCTCTGGATTACGGAGGTGAGCGAGACAGCGTGGTGGGTGCGACCGCAGATGCGATCTCGCGTATGCGCCTAGGCGAGCCTCGTGTGCTGTGGCGGGTGTTGGGCACGGCCGCGGCGGTGGCCGCATCTCCGAGCACCTACCGCTTGGGAGCGCAGGCAGAAATCAGCATAGGCAGCCAAGAGTTGAAGGCATATGCACTGCAAGGCATGAACCCAGCTTGGGCAGCGGGTGAGCCGCTGGACGATTCGGCTTGGATTTAAGTGCTGTGCCCAGCCTCTTGGGCCACAGCGCACAGGCTCAGTGGGCGCGCACCAAACGCCCAGGGCGTGCGGCTGTGATTTTTCCTTCGCGCTGCACACATTGCCCAGCCACCCAAGTGCCAAGGTAGCCGCTGGCGCTTTGCAGCAGGCGCTTGCCGCCTGCGGGCAGGTCGTGCACCAATTGCGGCTTGTGCAGAGCGAGTTGCGCGGGGTCGATCAGATTCAGGTCAGCACGCATTCCAGCGCGAATCACTCCGCGATCTTTCAGACCCAGATACTGCGCATTGCGTGCAGTCAGCATGTTCACCCCTTGCGGCAGGCTGATTTTGGCATCCGCTGCGCCTTTGCCCGCCCAATGCGTGAGCATGAAAGTGGAAAAGCTCGCATCGCAAATCGTGCCGACATGTGCTCCTGCGTCAGACAATCCCATCAGTGCACGCGGGAGGGTGAGCATCTGCTGCACCACATTCAAATTGCCTTCGTTGTAATTAAAGATCGGAAAGTAAATCAGCTGGCTGCCATCGCCTTCGGCCAAATAATCGTAAATCGCCAAGAGCGGCGAGATGCCGCGCTGCTTGGCTCGCACGAGCAAGCTGTCCATCAGCGTGGGCTCGTAGTGCTGCGTGTCAGTGAGCGGAAACATGCGGGCGGAGATCAAATCAATGCGCGCCAGCAGCATGTCCACCAAGGGCGGCACGCTCGATCCGTCGCCAGCGAGGCGCTCGGATTTCTCTGTCATGAGGCGAGCGCGGCGCTCGGGCTCGCGCAACGCGGCAGCGCGTTCCTTCAGCGGCAAATGCGCAATCTCTTTGTAGAGTGGGAACCCCATGAGCGCGTGGAATGCCGTGTCCAGCCCGGTAATCACGCCAATGCCGCGCGCTGCTGTTTGCAAATACATCGGCAAACCTTCACTCACGCAGCCTTGCACCGCCTGCGCCAGCCACTGCCACTGAATGCCACCGGGATCGCGTTGCAGCCAGGTCATAGACAGTGGCCTGCCACTGCTTTGCGCGATCTGTTTGACGAGTGCGAACTCTTTGTCAAACCGCGCCTTGGCTGCGTCGTCTTCATGCACTGCACCGCGCAACACATCAAAATCATTCACAAGCTGCACCACGCCATGGTTCAAGCCTTGGAAGGCGTTGGCCAATGCGGTGAGTTCAAATGCATTGGCTTCGGATGCGGGCGTGAACTGCCCGCGCGAACTGCGGTGGTTGTGGCTGCGCCCCGTCGAAAAGCCAATCGCTCCCGCTTGCAATGCTCGGCGCAGCAGGGATTGCATGGCCGTGCAATCCTGAGCAGTGGCCGCTTCACCGGCCAGCGCCCGCTCACCCATCACGCTCATGCGCAGCGGGTCGTGCGGCACGAGGCAGGCAAAGTCTAGGCTGTGGGGCATGGCATCCAGCGCCGCCATGTAGCTTTCAAAATCCGTCCAATTGAAGCGCACGCCCTCGGCCAGCGCCGCGCCCGGAATGTCTTCCACGCCCTCCATCAGCTCAATCAGTCGCTGCTGCTCTTGTGCTGTGTTGTTTGACAGCGGCGCAAAGCCCACACCGCAATTGCCCATGACCACGGTGGTCGTGCCGTGTTGAATGCTGGGGGAGAAAGTTTCGTCCCAACTGGCTTGGCCGTCGTAATGTGAATGGATATCCACAAAGCCGGGTGTGAGCCAAGCGACTGCGGCGTGGATCGTTCCTTGCGCTACTTGTAGGATGCGACCCGCTTCAATGATGTGGCCGCCCGCAACGGCCACATCAGCCGTAAAAGGAGCCGCACCGCTGCCGTCGACCACGGTAGCTTCTTGAATGAGCAGATCAATCATTGCAGTTACCTC
>JBJTSL010000184.1:0-3110 GCA_046076625.1 Allobrachymonas sp. | reverse complement strand
GCCAACGGCGAGCCCTCCATCGTGCCCTCGCAAGACGTGGTGCTGGGCTTGTACTACGCCACCCGTGAGCGTGTGAATGGCAAAGGCGAAGGCATGATCTTCACTGATTTGGCCGAGCTGCAACGCGCACTCGATGCGGGCATGGTGGAAATCACCTCGCGTATTAATGTGCGCTTGGTGGAATACGCCAAAGACAAAACCACTGGTGAATTCACCCCTAGCACCAAAGTGCGTTCTACCACGGTCGGCCGTGCCTTGCTCTCAGAAATCTTGCCCAAAGGCTTGCCATTTGAGAACATCGACAAAGCGCTCAAGAAGAAAGAAATTTCTCGCTTGATCAACACCTCGTTCCGCAAGTGCGGCTTGAAAGAGACCGTGGTGTTTGCTGACAAGCTGCTACAAAGCGGCTTCCGCTTGGCCACGCGCGCGGGTATTTCGATTGCGATTGACGATATGCTCGTGCCAGCAGAGAAGCACACCATTGTCGAGCGCGCTGAGAAGGAAGTCAAAGAGATTGCCAATCAATACGCTTCTGGCTTGGTCACTGCCGGCGAACGCTACAACAAGGTCGTGGACATCTGGTCTAAGGCCGGTGATGAAGTTTCCAAGGTCATGTATGCCCAGCTCTCCAAGGAAAAAACCACGGATCGCCACGGCAAAGAAGTGACGCAAGAGTCTTTCAACTCCATCTACATGATGGCCGACTCCGGCGCTCGCGGCTCTGCGGCGCAGATTCGTCAGGTGGCTGGTATGCGCGGTTTGATGGCCAAGCCCGATGGCTCGATCATTGAAACGCCCATCACCGCCAACTTCCGCGAAGGCCTGAATGTGTTGGAGTACTTCATCTCCACCCACGGTGCACGTAAAGGCTTGGCCGATACCGCATTGAAGACGGCAAACTCTGGCTACCTCACCCGCCGTTTGGTGGATGTGACGCAAGACCTCGTGGTGATCGAAGACGATTGCGGCACGCATGAAGGCCAAGTGATGCGCGCCATCGTTGAAGGTGGCGAGACCATCGAATCCCTGCGCGACCGCATCTTGGGTCGCACGGCGGCTGAAGATGTGTTGCATCCTGAAAATCGCTCCGTGCTCGTGTCCGCAGGGCATCTGCTGGAAGAAGACGAGATCGAGATGATCGAAGCGGCTGGCGTGGACGAAGTCAAGGTCCGCACCGTGCTCAATTGCGAAACCCGCTTTGGCCTCTGCGCCAAATGCTATGGCCGCGACCTGGGCCGTGGCGGCTTGATCAACCAAGGTGAAGCCGTGGGTGTGATCGCGGCGCAGTCCATCGGCGAGCCTGGCACGCAGCTGACCATGCGCACCTTCCACATCGGTGGTGCCGCATCTCGCGCAGCCGTGGCTTCCAGCGTGGAAGCCAAGAGCTCTGGAACGATTGGTTTCAATAGCACCATGCGCTATGTGAGCAACAGCAAGAAAGAGTTGGTCGTGATTTCTCGTTCCGGCGAGATCATCATTGCCGATGATTTGGGTCGTGAGCGTGAGCGCCACAAAGTGCCGTATGGCGCCGTGTTGGCTGTGAAGGCTGATGAGTCGATCAAAGCGGGCAAGATTTTGGCCAACTGGGATCCTCTGACGCGTCCTGTGATCACTGAATTTGCAGGTAAGACCAAGTTCGAGAATGTGGAAGAAGGCCTCACCGTGGCCAAGCAGGTTGATGAAGTGACCGGCTTGTCCACCTTGGTGGTGATTGATCCCAAGCGCCGTGGCTCGGCCAAAGTGGTGCGTCCTCAGGTCAAACTGATCGACGCTGCAGGCAAAGAAGTCAAGATCCCCGGCACAGACCATTCGGTGACGATTGGCTTCCAAGTGGGTGCGCTGATTCAGGTGCGCGACGGTCAAGACGTGGGCCCTGGCGAGGTGCTTGCACGTATTCCGGTCGAAGGCCAGAAAACCCGCGATATCACCGGTGGTTTGCCGCGCGTAGCCGAGCTGTTCGAAGCGCGTTCGCCGAAAGACAAAGGCATTCTCGCAGAGATGACCGGCACGATCTCCTTCGGTAAAGAAACCAAAGGCAAGGTTCGTTTGCAGATCACCGACCCGGACGGCAAAGTCTGGGAAGAGCTGATCCCTAAAGAGAAAAACTTGCTGGTGCACGAAGGCCAAGTGGTCAACAAGGGCGAGAGCATTGTGGACGGCCCCGCCGATCCGCAAGACATTCTGCGCCTCTTGGGCATGGAAGAACTCGCGCGCTACATCGTGGACGAGGTGCAGGATGTGTACCGCTTGCAAGGTGTGAAGATCAACGACAAGCATATCGAAACCATCGTGCGCCAGATGCTGCGCCGTGTGGTGATCGACAATGCCGGCGATTCCAAGTACATCGCTGGCGAGCAAGTCGAGCGCTCTGAACTGCTGGACACCAACGACGCCTTGCGCGCCGAAGGCAAGCTGCCTGCGACGTACACCAACCTGCTCTTGGGTATCACCAAAGCATCGCTGTCGACCGACAGCTTCATCTCTGCCGCGTCCTTCCAAGAGACCACTCGCGTGCTCACCGAGGCTGCCATCATGGGCAAGCGCGACGAGCTGCGTGGCTTGAAAGAAAACGTGATCGTTGGCCGCCTCGTGCCCGCTGGCACGGGCATGGCCTATCACAAAGCCCGCAAAGTCAAAGAAGCCATGGACGAAGCGGAGCGCCGCGCGATTGCGGATGCCGAGGCTGCGGAATTGGCGGGTGATGCGGCTGCGGAGACTTCTGAGGCTGCATAAGCTTTTTTAGTCTTTTGATCGGTAGCGACTTGGGGGAACTCAAGTCGCTATTTTTTAGCAGCATTGAATGCAGGTTTTATGCCGGCGAATAGCCGATTCTGCTCAAAAAAAGCACTCAGCTGCCCAAAGCTTCCAGCAACTCCGTCTCAATCTCAATCTGCTTCTTGTTGTGCTGTAGCTCCGCGCCGTCAATGAGGAAATTGTCTTCCACACGTTCGCCGAGCGTCATGACTTTTGCGAGTTGCAAATTGATGCGGTGTTTGGCCAAGACGCGGGCAATGGAATAGAGCAGGCCGCTGCGGTCGGAGCAGCTCACGGTAAGCAGCCAGCGCTGGGCTTTATCATCTGGGGCGAGGCTCACGCGCGGGGCGACGGGG
>JBJTSL010000183.1:0-3004 GCA_046076625.1 Allobrachymonas sp. | reverse complement strand
CGGCTTCGGCAAACATTTTGGCCATGTTTTGCTCGGTTTCGCCCACGAATTTGCTCACCAAATCGCTGGCGCGTTTAACGATGAGGGGTTTGCCTAAGGCTTTGCTGATGTGCTCGCCCAGCGCCGTTTTGCCAGTGCCTGGCGCACCGTAAAAACACAGCGTGCCGTGACCACGCGCTTTGAGCGCTTCCACGATACGCGGCACCTCAAAGCGGCTTTCCACGTTGAGCATGGCGAGGTCGTAGGTGGTGACTTGGCGGCGGCCTTTGGCATCTGCGGGCGTGTTGCCAAGGGCTGCATCAGAGTGCTTCAATTGGCGCTCGATCAGGCCTTCAAAGCCTTCGACCGTGTCGTCAGCTTTTGCCAAGCCTGCAAAGCGCACCGCTGTGCGGATTTGCGCTGGCGTGAGGCCTTTGCGTTCGGTGAGTTTGGCCACGAAGCCATCGGTCACCGCCACACCTTCCAAGGTCTTGCGCACGAGCTGCTCACGCGCACCCGGAGGCGGACTTTTAAGCTCTAAATGGTAAGCAAAACGGCGACGAAAAGCCGGGTCAATCTGCTCAATTCGGTTGGTCACCCAAATCGTGGGCACGGCGTTTTGCTCCAAGATTTGGTTCACCCACGCCTTGCCGTTGACACTGTTGCCCAAAGCGGGCGCCGCAATTTGCTCTTGGCGTGCCATGATTTGCGCGGCATCCATGCTGATCGGCGGAAACACATCCTCCACTTCGTCAAACAAGAGCGATGCCTGCGCCGCACCTTTCAAAAAAACTTGCGCGATTTGTAGGGAGCGATACCGATCCCGCCCGCTGAGCGAATTGCCGTCGCGGTCGGCGTACTCGACCTCAAACAGCTCCAACCCCGCCTCCTGCGCCACCACCTTGGCCAACTCAGTTTTGCCCGTGCCTGGGGGGCCATAAAGCAGTACATTCACGCCCGCTTCTTTGCGCTGCACAGCATTTTTCAAGAGGCTCACGAGCACCTGTACATCGTCTTGCACAAAATGAAAATCTTTCACCGCCAACGTGCTTTTCACCGCCGGGCGCGTGAACACTGCCATCAACTCGCTCTGGTCGCGGTATTCACGCATCAGCACGGGGGGCAGCTTCTCGCTGACTTTCATCAGGTCAGCCAAATCGGTGATGTTGTGCTCGGAGATCAGGTTTTCCACCAACCCGATGCGCTCCAGCCGTGAACCGGCGCGTAGCGCCTCAGCCACTTCA
Source organism: Allobrachymonas sp. (assembly GCA_046076625.1). Classification (GTDB taxonomy): domain Bacteria; phylum Pseudomonadota; class Gammaproteobacteria; order Burkholderiales; family Burkholderiaceae_C; genus JANMDU01. Next base: position 1,781 of record JBJTSL010000183.1, on the reverse strand, counting down.
TGCGCCTTCACACCCGCCACTTGCGCGAGTGCTTCATACGCCTCAGGCGCATTACTCACTTTGAATTCCACCAACAGACTGCGCAAATCGCGCTGATAGCGCGCCAGTGTCCCGTAAAGCAGCAGCGCCCGCTCGGCGCGGTTGAGTTGCAGCAAACCCGAGAGCGCATCAATATTTTTCTCCACCAGGGTGCTGTGTTTTTTCAGTGCATGATTGAGCCAGTCACTGGTCACCGAAAGCACCGAGAGCAAGTCCTTGGGTGTATCTTTGGCGTATTCATCCAAATAGAAAAATACCGTGCCCTCTTCATACGGGCCGCGCCAAATGCCATGGCGCTCCATGAAATCGGCATGCGAGAGGGCTTCATGGCCTTTCCAGAAATCATTGCCCGTGCAGCGGCGGTTCAAAAACTCTCGTAGCCGCTCCATCACATGAACCGGCCAAACCATGTGCCGCCCAGTGAGCGAGAGCAAGCTGTTCAAATCGCGGCGCACATTGAATTTCGCACCCTGTTTGGCAGCCAGTGTGAGCACGAATTGCGAGCACATCATCTCCAGCACAGGCGCACTGGCCAAGCCGGGTGAAGCCAACAGGCCATCACTCAGATGGGGAACTGCAACACGTTTGCTCATGGATTTCTTGCCTCCAATGTGCCAAGCACGGGATGTGCTTAGATTCCACCATAACGCAGTTCTGAAAACTTGGGAAGACACCCTGCTAAAAATCCCAAGGCTTGCATGTGTGATATTCACCACACATTAGGCGAGATTTGCACTCCGACCGCGCCACAATGGGCAGATGATCACCTTTGCCGATATCCAAGCCGCTGCCCAGCGCAACCGTGCCCATGTACTGAACACGCCCTGTGTAGAAAGCAAAACGCTCTCGCAAATCGTGGGGGCACAGGTTTTCCTGAAATTTGAGAACCTACAGTTCACCTCCAGCTTCAAGGAGCGCGGCGCGTGCAATAAACTCTCGCAACTGCCGCCCGAGACGAAGGGCGTGGTTGCCATGAGCGCCGGCAACCATGCGCAAGGCGTGGCCTACCATGCGCGCCGCTTGGGGCTTCGCGCAGTGATCGTGATGCCGCAATTCACGCCGGGCGTGAAGGTGGACAACACACGCCGCTTGGGCGCGGAAGTGATCTTGCATGGCGACACGCTGGACGAAGCCCGCAGCCACGCACTGGCCTTGGCGCAAGAGCAATCGCTCACTTTGGTGCATCCGTATGACGACGCGCAGATCGTGGCCGGCCAGGGCACCACGGCGCTGGAAATGCTGGAACAAGTGCCCGAGCTGGACGCCATGATCGTGGCCATTGGTGGCGGTGGACTCATGGGCGGCATGGCGGTAGCAGCCAAGGCCATCAAGCCAGGTATCGAGCTCGTGGGCGTACAAACCGAACGGTTTCCGGCCATGTACAACACCATCAAAGGTGAACAACTGCCCCAAGGCCCCAGCACGATTGCCGAGGGCATCGCCGTGCCCACGCCCGGTGCGTTGCCGCGCAAATTGATTGCGCAGCATGTAAGCGACATCGTGCTGGTGGACGAAGGCGAGATTGAGCAGGCCATTGTGCTGCTGCTGGAAATTGAAAAAACGCTTGTCGAAGGCGCTGGTGCGGCGGGCTTGGCAGCGCTGCTGAAATACAAAGAGCGCTTTGCGGGGAAAAAGGTGGGGCTCGTGCTCTGTGGCGGCAATCTTGACCCACTGCTGCTGGCCTCGATCATCGAGCGCGGCATGGTCAAAAGCGGGCGGCTGGCGCGCATCCGCGTGGGCGC
>JBJTSL010000182.1:0-2611 GCA_046076625.1 Allobrachymonas sp. | reverse complement strand
GCCCCCAGCTTTTCCATGATATTGGCGCGATGAGCTTCCACAGTTTTGATGCTAATACCAAGATCGTCGGCGATTTGTTTGTTCAGGCGACCCGCCACAATACGCTCCAGTACCTGCGCCTCACGACCTGTCAACTTTGCCAGCAAGGCATCGCGGCTTGCGGACTGCTGATGCTCAGCAAAACTGCCCTTGGCTTGCTCCAGCATGCGCTCCACGAGGCTTACCAACTCGGCTTCTTTGAACGGCTTCTGGATGAAATCCATCGCGCCTTTCTTCATCGTGTTCACCGCCATGGGCACATCGCCATGCCCCGTGATGAAGACCACAGGCAGCGGGCTCTTGCGCTCGATCAGCTTGTCTTGCAACTCAATGCCGCTCATGCCGCCCATGCGCACGTCCACCAACAGGCAGGCGACTTCACGGGGGTCATAGCGAGCCAAGAAGGTTTCGGCGGAGTCAAAGCAGCGAACGCGATAGTCTTTGCCTTCGAGCAACCACTGCAGCGAATCGCGCACGGCCTCGTCGTCGTCCACCACATACACCGTGCCTTTTTTCGGGATCAAGCTCATGAAACACAACCTTCAGGTCAAAAATGGATTAAATCAGCACTTTGCCGGCAAAAAACCTGCGTGGAGTGCTCTTTATTTTATAGCGAACCGAGAAACGACACACCTACCCCACTGCATCATTGGAGTCAACTGGGCAACGCTGCAAAACTGCCCGTACGCGCCGCATCAAAAACAATGGGCTCGCGAGGCAGCCAAAAGCTGAAGCGGCAGCCCATGACTTCCTGCGCATTGTAGAGGTTCTCCGCCTGCATTCGGCCTTGGTGGCTCTCCACGATGGAGCGGCACAGATTCAGCCCAATGCCCATACCCTCGGCCTTGGTGGAAAAGAAGGCCTCAAACAGCCGCTGCATCACCTCGGGTGCGAGGCCTTGGCCGGTATCGGTCACCGTAAACTCCACCACGTCACCGACGGTATCTTGCTGCTTCAAATGCACCTTCAGCTTCACGCTGCGCCGGTGTGCCGGGCGATTGGCATTGTCAATCGATTCCGCAGCGTTTTTCAGCAAGTTCACCAGCACCTGCTCAATCAAAATCGGATCCACTTCCAAGCTGGGCAATTGCGGCGCAATTTCTACAGACAGGCGCACTTGCCTCCTGCGCAATTCAATCTCTGCCAGCTCCAGCGCCTCGTTCACGATATGGCCCACCTCGCTGCGCAGGCGATTGGGCGCAGAGCGCTTCACGAAACTGCGAATGCGCTGAATGATCTGGCCTGCGCGCTGGGCTTGGCGAGCGGTTTTCTCCAAGGCAGCAAGCATGTCTTCATCGCTGATTTGCTTGGCTTGGATTCGACTGATCATGCCGGTACAGTAGTTCGATATCGCAGTGAGCGGCTGGTTCAGCTCATGCGCCACGCTGGAAGCCATCTCGCCCATGGTGATGAGGCGCGAGGCAGACTGCGCCTTCTCGGCTTGCAACGCCGCAAGGTCTTCGGCCATGCGGCGCGGCGTGATATCTGTGGCAATCACCATTTGCGCCAAACGACCATCCGTCCAGTTCAGGTAGCGCGAGCGCACTTCCAGCCATTTGTTCAACGCAGGAATGAAAATTTCCGCGTTTTCGCTTTTGGCCGCGGCAATTTCCTCAGCAGGCAGCCCCGCAAGAGAATCCACACTGTCCCCCGCCGTGGAATCTTTGAACTCCAATTCAGGCACTGCGTTGTCAACCCTGCCCGCCTGCTCTACCAAGCTCAAATGCTCCTGCGATTTGCTGCCAAACCACTGGCGGTACATCTTGTTGGCAAACAGCAATTCATCGCCGCCCAGCGGCGCTACCGACACACTCGCATCCAAGCCCTCCAGCACCGTGGTGAAGCGCTCATACGATTCCGAGAGCTGCTTGCGCACACGGTTGGGCTCAGTGATGTCGGTCATTGAGGTCATCCAACCCGATTGCACGCCTTTGCCATCCACCAGTGGCGACACATACATTCGCGCATCAAAAATCCCACCGTCTTTCCTTTTGACGCGCACCTGAAACCCCCCGGGTGTGGTGCGTCCGCTGATTTCCTCTTCCAAGCGTGACATCAATTGCTCGCTGTCATCTTCAGGCCAATAGGGAAAAGGCGCGGTCAAGCCCAGCAGTTCGGCCTCGCTCCAGCCCGTCATCTGGCAAAACGCCGGATTCACATAGCTGATGCGGCCTTGCATGTCCAGCGCGCGCATGCCAGTGAGCATGGAGTTTTCCATGGCGCGGCGAAAATTGGTTTCTTGCAGCAGCGCGGCTTGCGTTTGGATGCGGCGGCGCGTGTGCCGCCACGCGCTCACCAAGAGCCAAGCCGTCATGCCCGAGAGAAATAGCACCAGCCAGAACAGGCCACTGCCAATCACGCCCAGCGAGGTGCGATAAGCCTGCGCCCGCAGAGTCAAGCTGTTGCCGACTGGCGAAACGGGCACTTCATAGTCATTGTCGTGCTCCACCCAAGGCAGTAAGTTCACGGCTGGGCTGCGCCGAGGACTGGTATTGCCGGAGAGCACGATGCCTTTCTGGTCCAGCAGGGCCACCGCATACTTGGATGTGACCTCTGCCGGAATGCCATAGCG
>JBJTSL010000181.1:0-3326 GCA_046076625.1 Allobrachymonas sp. | reverse complement strand
CGCCCTGCACGATTTCATAGCTGCCGGCCTTGAGTTCACCCGCCTTGCCCGTGGCGCGCAGCCACAGCACGAGCAGCCATTCGGGTGCTTTTGGGTTGCTTGGTTGTTTGAATGTGAGTCTTTCTTGGGTACTTGGTTTGCGCTCTGTGGCCTGTTTACGCCCTGTGCGCAGGGGCTCATGATGCTGCGCGGGAGTTTGCGCAAGGTGCCCTTGCGCGAGTTGACGAACGGAAATGCTTGCATTTCCTGACCCTGTGCCGCAAGAAATCGCCCCTGCGCACAGGGCGTACACAGGCCGTGAATAGCTTAGCCGATGCCGTCACCGAGTGATTGGTTGAGTGTCAACAATGTTCAGAAATTGCTGACGCGGTTGCGACGGACGGTTAGAGCGCAACCCAAGTACGAGGTGGTGACAGGTTTCGCGCGAAGATCTCAAAAGTAGCGAGCAGGACGCAGTGCCCGCAGGCCACGCAGCCGCTCTCACCGTAGCGAAATCTTCAGAATGCAAAAAGCACCTATCAGACACTATCAATACAATAGCACTCCACGCACATTCCATGCCGGCGAGTGCCTCAAAACGCTTAAAAATCACTGCGGATAACCCAATGCGGGCTGTCCAAATCCTTCGGCGGCTCTCCAACCCGGTGGCTTGAGGAAGAGGTTGCTCACCATGCCGCCGGGGTCGTAGCTGGACCAGGATTTGCCGGGGTTTTTCTTTTCCCATTCTTGCTTGATTTGCAGGCCGGTTTTGTAGTGTGGCACTTTGCTGGCATAGGCGGAAAGCGATGCGCCGCGCCAGCCTTTGTCTTTAATCTCTGGCCAGAGGCGATCACCGTGGCCGACGTTCCAAGCGGGGTCGAGCTTCCAGGCTTCGTGGCCGAGCACATCGCCGAAGATGATCAGGCGTCCGTCCATGATTTGCCAGGCGGTGGGGTCGCTGCCGAGTTTGATGGCATAGGCTGCGCCGCTTGCGCAGAAGCCGCCGTATTGCGGCTCGTATTTGGCGGCGTTGGACTCGAAGAGTTTTTTGTGATCGGCGCTGGCGAAGTAATAGGTGCGCTCAGGGAGCTTGACTTGATGCTCGGCGCTGCCTTTGACGGGCTTGCCCTGCGTGAAGTAGGCGACGGGGTCGTAGCCGAGCAGCATGACGGGATGGCCAGCGTTGTTTTTGACGGTGGCGTAAGGCTTGCCGCAACCGGCGAGCAAGGCAATCGCAGCGAGGCTGAAAGCCAAGAAGATGCGATGGACGAGAGTTTTCACATGCGATCTCCTGAAAACAGCGAGGTCAGATCAGCACAATGGGTTCAAGCGCATCGCTTTGCGGCAAGATGCGGCCGATTTTTGTGGTGTGGGGATAGCCTTGAGCTTTGAGTTGTTCAATGCAGGCATCTATTTTGTCGGCTGGCACGCTCGCGAGCAAGCCGCCCGCCGTTTGCGGGTCGAAGATCAGCGGGTAGCGCGGGTGATGCACAAACTGCTCCTGATTTCGTAGCGCTCGGCGCAGGCGGACATTGGCGGATTGCAGAGAGCTCGTGATGCCGGCTTGCACGCAGTCTTGTGCGCCATCGAGCAGCGGGAGGGCATCCATATGAATTTCAGCGTCCACTTCAGATGGCCGCGTCATTTCCACCAAGTGGCCCAGAAGGCCAAAGCCCGTCAAGTCAGTGCAGGCCGTTGCGCCGTATTCGCGCAGGATGCGGGCGCCCACGCGGTTACTAATCACCATGCTTTTCAGCGCCGCATCAATCCAGCAGCCTTTGGCGAATAGCCTGTCTTTCGCCGCGAAAAGCGTGCCAGTGCCAATCGGCTTGGTAAGGATCAGCACATCGCCCGGCTTCATGCTGCCTTTGCGCAAAACCATGTCAGGCTTATCTTCGATCAAGCCGTTCACTGCGAAACCCAGAGCCAGCTCTTTACCTTCGCCCGTATGCCCACCCACGAGGGAGCAATCGGCTTCATTCAACACCTCCAACGCCCCCGTCATCATCTGAAACAACACATCTTCGACTTTTGCGTCCATACCGGGCGGCACGGTGCATACCGCTGTGGCCGACTGCGCTTGGCCTCCCATCGCCCAGATGTCGCCCAGTGAATGGTTCGCCGCAATCTTGCCAAAGACATAGGGATCGTCAACGAACGCGCGGAAAAAATCGACCGAATGCACCATGGCCATGCCGGGTGGAACGCGCACCACGGCCGCATCATCCGGGTCTTTCAGGCCAATCAGCACGTCGTCTCGTTGAACCGGATTCAAGTTGCCCAAAGCGCGCTGCAAAATCGTGGCGCCAACTTTCGCGCCGCAGCCACCACAGCGCATGGCAATCGCTGAAATCGCTTGGAGTGATTCTTCAGAGCTGAGCTTCACGCTAGGCAAACTGTTATTCGGGCTTGGCGCAGCGCTCTCGTGCATTTCTGGGAATTCACTGAACTTACGCATAAAGCGCTGATCGATCCAGTCTTTCCATGCCCAGACCCAAGCTCCAGAAAAACCGAGCCAGCTGCGCGAGGCCACCGCGAATTTGTCTCCAGTGGAAATCAATGCGAGCCAACTGGTTTGCGGTTTGTAACCTTGCAATGCCGTGCCAGCGACGGCGCGGCGAAGATTTTCCGTGAGCGGCTTGCCCATCCGCACGGCGAATACGCCTGCCTTCTCCAGCTTGTAATTTTTCATGCTGGCAATGTCGCCGGCGGCAAATATCTGCGGATCGGTGGGCGATTGCAAGGTGTCTGTGACTTCAATGAAGCCCTCTGGATCGAGCGCAAGGCCGGTTTGCTTCAGCCATGCCGCACCTCCCGCGCGCGTGACCCAAATGATTTCATCGGCATGCAGCGACTGGCCTTTGGACGTGATGAGCTGACCGCTTTCCACGCGCGTGACTTCGCTTGCCACATGCACGCGCACGCCGCGCTCTTCCAGCGTCTTGGCAAAAGTTTCGCGCACGCGGGCGTTGTGCGTGGGCAAGATCGTCGGCGCAGCAGACAGCAAGTCAAAACTCAAATCATCCGGATTGCGCCCCATAACCGTGAGTTCATTGCGAAGTCGCCATTGCATGGCCAGCAGCAGCTCCACCCCGCCAGCGCCTGCGCCCACCACGGCAATGGATGTTTTGCCGTCATGCTTTTTCACGCGATCCAATAGTGCAAGCCAGCGGTCGTTGAAGTTACGAATCGGCTTGACTGCCACAGCGTGCTCGGCTGCGCCTGGCACGCCTTGCAGTTGCGGCGTGGAGCCAATGTTGATGGAAAGTTGGTCATACGGCACCGGAGGGCGGCGTTTGCACAGCACCTTCTGGTTGACGCGATCGATACCGATGACTTCATCGCGG
>JBJTSL010000180.1:0-3274 GCA_046076625.1 Allobrachymonas sp. | reverse complement strand
CCTGCGCTGCCCATCATCTTCGGCGCACTCATCGGCGTGCTGGTCAGTCTGACGTCTGTAGGCGCTGGCGCGATTGGCGTGACGGCTCTCATGCTGCTCTACCCTGCTCTGCCGCTCAATCGCATCGTGGCAGCGGATGTGGCCTACGCCGTGCCACTCACACTCGTCGCGGGTCTCGGCCACGCGAGCATTGGCTCTGTGGATTGGCCGCTTCTGGCCAAGCTGCTGGCGGGCTCGCTGCCCGGCATTTGGCTGGGTACCAAGCTGGGCAGCCACGTGCCAGATCGCGCAATTCGCTCGATTCTCTCGCTACTGCTGGCCTACGCGGGCTTCAAGCTGCTGGCGATTTGAGCATTCTAGGTTTGTAGGTTAGAAAAATGTACACATACAACAATTTCGACAAAGAATTCGTCAAACTCCGTGCTGCGCAATACCGCGATCAACTGGAACGCCGTTTGGACGGTCGTCTTTCCGAAGAGGAATTTCGCCCGCTGCGACTCCAAAACGGTTGGTATGTGCAGCGTTATGCACCCATGCTGCGTGTGGCGATTCCTTATGGAGAATTGAATTCTGCCCAACTGCGTGTGCTCGCCCAGATTGCTCGTGAATACGATCAACCCAGTGATGAAGTCTTCGAAGCCGCTGTGAAGGGCCAGGCTCGCTTAAGTGGCAAAGGCATTGAGTTAACGAAGGGCTACGGCCACTTCACCACGCGGCAAAACATCCAATACAACTGGATTCCGATCGAAAAATCTGCTGACGTGATGGAATTGCTTGCCAGTGTGAACATGCACGGCATCCAGACCAGCGGCAACTGCATCCGAAATATCACCAGTGATGGCATCGCTGGCATTGCGCCCGATGAGATTGCCGACCCGCGCCCATTCTGCGAAATCTTGCGCCAATGGAGCACGCTCCACCCTGAATTCGCATTTTTGCCACGCAAATTCAAGATTGCTGTCAGTGGAGCGGAGGAAGACCGCGCCGCCACCGATTGGCACGATGTCGGGCTGAAGCTCGTTCGCAACAGCGACGGCGAGCTAGGCTTCCAAGTGCTGGTCGGTGGCGGCATGGGTCGCACACCGGTGATTGCCTCCACGATTCGGCAATTTCTGCCTTGGAACCAAATCCTCAACTACCTGGAAGCCATCGTCCGTGTCTACAACCTGTTTGGCCGACGCGACAACAAGTACAAAGCCCGCATCAAGATTTTGGTGAAAGCGGAAGGCACGAAATTCTTTGATGCTGTGGAAGCGGAGTATCAAAACATCCTCACGCAAGACGGTGCGCCGCATACCATCCCACAGGCTGAATTGGACCGAATTTCCAAGCATTTTGAGGCGCCGGCCGGCACGAAATCTTCGCGCAGTGCTACTGATTTAATAGCAAAAAAAATCACTCGAATCCTCGATGTTGCAGCACAGGATGATGTGGCCTTCACCCGCTGGCTCACGCGCAATGTGCATGCGCACAAGAACCCGCAACTGCGAGCCGTTACGTTGTCCGTCAAGCGCGTCGGCCAATCGCCCGGTGATGTCACGCCTGAGCAGATGGAAGCCGCGGCTCAGATTGCCGATCAGTTCAGTCAAAGCGAGCTGCGTGTGACGCATGATCAAAACCTGTTGCTGCCCTGGGTGAGCTGCGATGCGTTGCCCGAACTTTGGCGAGCAGTCAAAAAAGCTGTATTCGCATCCAGCAATATTGGCCTGCTCACCGACATGATAGCCTGCCCCGGCGGGGATTTTTGCGATTTGGCCAATGCCCGCAGCCTGCCCATTGCGCAGGAGCTTACCGAGCGCTACCAAGATTTGGATGAACTGGAAGACATTGGCGACATTGACCTGCATATGAGCGGCTGCATCAACTCCTGCGGCCACCACCACAGCGGGCATATTGGTATTCTCGGCGTGGATAAAGATGGCCAAGAGTGGTACCAGATCACGCTGGGCGGCTCGGATGGCAGCAAAATCAGTGGCGCCTCCGTGGCTGGCAAAGTGGTTGGGCCATCGTTCTCGGCAGCCGAAGTGCCCGATGCGATTGAGGCCGTGCTCACCACTTATAAAAGCTTGCGCGAAAACCGGGGAGACAAGTTTGAATTGTTCATCGACACGCTCAAGCGCGTCGGCGCAGAGCCGTTCAAGCTGGCCGCCAACGGCGCACGCCATCCAGAAGCAGCCATCGCTTGAAAGGGAGCGTCATGAAGAAGACTATTGAATTAATAGCACTCCACGCAGAAAATACGCCGGCGGATGGTCAAAATCATGCCCAAAACACGCTGAAAATCGGCAACGACAGCGATGTCACCCAAATGGCCCAAGAAGTGGCGTATGCCGAACTGATTGAGTTGCATTTCCCGGCGTTCACCGATGGCCGCGCCTTCAGCCAAGCCGTGCAATTGCGCAAACGCCTTGGTTTTCAAGGCGATATCCGTGCGACCGGCGATGTGCTGATTGACCAGCTCTTGCAAATGCAGCGCAGTGGTTTTTCAAGCGCCGTACTGCGCGAAGATCAAAGTCTGGCGCATGGCAAAAAGTTGCTCGCGCATTACGGCACGTTTTACCAAGTCGATGTAGCCAATGCACCCGCGTTCATAACAGGCCAATTCGCCTGAGGTATGCGGCATGAAAGCGTTCGATCTGCATGCCAAGCCCAGCAGCGAGTTTGATCGCAAGCTGGCTGCTGCGCAAAACCTGCTGCGCCAAGCCGGTGAGCTGTATCAGCCACTCACACAAGCGAGCAGCTTGGGCGTGGAAGACATGGTGATCACCCATTTGCTGGACAAGCTCGGGGTGAAAAGCGACGTCTTTGTGCTGCAAACTGGCAAGTTGCATTCGCAAACCCTACAACTGCTGCATACCCTACAAAAACAATTTGGTCGTTATCGCGTGATTCGTATTCATGAGCCTGATGCACAAACAGCCGCTGACTTTGAAGCCACTCATGGCAAAGACGCCATGTACCAAAGCATCGCGCTTCGCAAGCAATGCTGCAATATCCGCAAGATGCAGCCTCTGGAGAAAGCCTTAGCGGGTCAACGTGCCTGGATCACGGGGCTACGCAAAGAGCAGTCTGACGCACGAGCGGCTGTGCATGCGACGGACGACAGTGGCGACAAAGTCAAAATCAACCCGCTGCACGATTGGACGCTGGGCGATGTCTGGCACTACGTGAAGTCCAACAACGTACCCTATAGCCCACTCCACGACCAGTTCTATCCCAGCATCGGCTGCGAACCCTGTACCCGCGCCGTCACCTTGGGCGAAGATTTCCGCTC
>JBJTSL010000179.1:0-4421 GCA_046076625.1 Allobrachymonas sp. | reverse complement strand
TGTGCAAGGCAGAAATAACCTCTGTAGCAACCGCACCATGGTCGGCATGACGCGCCCTGGTGCCTTTGCGCAATACATGTCCATCCCCGCCGCATCGCTGATCGACATGCCGCAAGACATGCCCGCAGCGCATGCCGCCGTGACCGAGCCTGCCGCCACGGCTTTGCATGCGATCAATCTGTCGATGCGCGCCTTGGTTCGCCCGGTACAGGAATGCAAGGTGCTGATTTTGGGTGGCGGCGCAATTGGCATGCTATCTGCGCTGCTGCTGAAAAACTATGGCTGTTCGGATATCACTGCCGCTGAAGTCAACCCCTTGCGGCGCCAGCAGATCGAGCAATTTGCTCAGGTCAAAACCTACAACCCGAAAGAGACCACCCCACAGGAGAACGCCTTCGATTTTGTGATGGATGCCGTCGGCTCAAAAATCACCCGCAACACGGCTTTTGCCGCTGTGAAAGTGGGCGGCGTGATCATGCATGTGGGCCTGCAAGATTGGGCCAGCGAGGTCGACATGCGTCGTCTTACTTTGGCAGAAATCAGTTTGCTAGGCACTTACACTTACACCACCGCTGATCTGCGTGCCACCGTTAAGCTGATCCATCAAGGCGCTTTCGGTAGCCTGGCATGGCTAGATACCCGAGCTTTGAGTGATGGCGCTCAGGCGTTTGAGGATTTGGATCAGGGCAAAGCCGCATCTGCCAAAGTCATTCTTTGCCCTTGATGGCGTGTTTGCGCAATGGCTGTGCAAACTCCAATTCTGGCGACTCATCACACCGCAATCCTCCCCGCCTCGATCACGATCTTTTGCTGACACTGCGCGGCAATCGCGCGGTCATGCGTGACGAGCACGAGGGTGGTGCCGCGTTCGGCATTGAGCTCAAACATGAGCTGCATTGCACGCTCACCGGTCGCGAAGTCCAGGCTGCCTGTGGGCTCGTCAGCCAGCAACACAGCGGGCTCGACCACGAAGGCGCGGGCCAGCGCCACGCGCTGTTGCTCGCCGCCGCTCATCACTTTCGGATAATGGTTCAGGCGCTCTGATAAACCGACGCGTTGCAAAATATCTGTGGCCTTGATGCGCGCGTCTTTGCGCCCTGCCAATTCCAGCGGCAGCATGACATTTTCCAGCGCGGTCAGGTTGCCCAGCAGTTGGAAGCTCTGGAAGACGAAACCGACCTTTTGCGCGCGCCATGCGGCGCGGTCATCCTCGCCAAAAGCGAAAATGTCTTGTCCAGCGAGCTTGACCGTGCCCTGAGATGGCGTGTCCAGCCCGGCGATGATGGACAACAGCGTGCTTTTTCCTGAGCCAGAGGCGCCGACAATGGCCACCGTTTGCCCGGCTGGCACGTTGAAATCAATATCGCGCAAAATATCCAGTGTGCCGGTGGAGTCCGTCACGCTTTTGAACACGTGCTCCACGGAGATGATGGGATCAGACATGAATGAATTGTTGGTGGCTTTGAACAGAAGACACTTTAGCCGTTTGGCGGTGTCTTTAGCGGGCATGGGGCTATTTTCCAGCAACGCACTGGCGCAAACTAAAGTCAAGACGATTGTCGTGGTGGGCGACTCGCTCAGCGCCGAATACGGCCTGCGCCGGGGTACGGGCTGGGTGGCGCTGCTGGACAAGCGCCTCGCCGAGCAGAAAATCGCGGCGAAGATCGTAAACGCCAGCATCAGCGGAGACACGACTTCGGGCGGGCGCTCACGCCTGAGCGCCCTGCTCTCGCAGCACAAGCCCACGCATGTGATCATCGAGCTGGGCGGCAACGATGCCTTGCGCGGTCTGCCCTTGAAGATGACGGAAGACAACCTGATGGCAATGGCCGATGCCTCGCTCAAGGCAGGAGCGAAGGTGCTACTGGTGGGCATGCAGGTGCCGCCAAACTACGGCGCGGATTATTCGGCGCAATTCAGCGCGGTGTTTGACAAGGTAGCCAAGGCGCGCAAAGTGCCGCTCGTGCCCTTTTTCCTCAAAGGCATTGGCGATGCCGCCGAGCCCTTGAAGTTCTTCCAAGCCGACCGCATTCACCCCAAGGAAGAAGCGCAGCCGATCATGCTGGACAACGTTTGGCCTACTCTGCGAAAAATGCTCTGATGTCACTCCAAAAAATCAAGGCGGAAGATGCCATGGGCAGCCTAGGCGCTTTCAGCGCCATCATCGATGCCCGCAGCGAATCCGAATACGCACTGGACCGCCTGCCCGGCGCTTTGAACTGGCCCACACTGAACGACGCCCAGCGCCATGAGATTGGCACACTCTATGTGCAGACCAGCGCGTTTGAAGCGAAAAAGCGCGGCGCAGCGGTGGCCGCTAAAAACATTGCGGCGCATATTGAGCGCGAAGTGCTCACGCTGCCCAAGAATTGGAAACCACTCGTGTATTGCTGGCGCGGCGGCAAGCGCAGCGGCTCTTTGGCGCTGATCCTTTCCGAAATCGGCTTTGAAGTGACGCTGATCGAAGGCGGCTACAAGTCTTTCCGCGCAGCGGTGGTACAAGACATCGCGCGGCTGGCCACAGAGTTCAACTACCGGATCATCTGCGGGCCCACGGGCAGCGGCAAAACACGGCTCCTGCAGGTGCTGGGGCAGCACGGTGCGCAAATCCTCGATTTAGAAGCTTTGGCCGAACACCGCAGTTCCGTGCTCGGCCTCATCCCCGGCCAGCCCCAACCCAGCCAAAAGCAATTTGATATGCGCGTCTGGCATGCCCTGCGCCAGCTTAATCCTTCGCGGACGGTGTGGGCGGAGAGTGAAAGCAAAAAAGTGGGCAATGTGAGCATCCCCACTGAGCTGATGGATGCACTGCGAGCGAGCCCTTGTGCCCGGGTGGAGTTGCCGGTGCAAGAGCGGGTGAAGCTGCTGCTGCAAGACTATGCGTTTTTTGCGCAAGACCCGGATTTTTTCTGCCAACGGCTGGATGTGCTGCGCGATTTGCGCGGGCATGCGCTGGTCAACGCTTGGCAGGAAAAAATCCGCGCGGGAGCGGTGGCGCAAGTGGTGCAAGAGCTGCTGGAGCTGCATTACGACCCCGGCTATCTGAGCTCGACCCAGCGCAATTTCAAGCAGTTCAATGCTTCGTATTTGATAGCAATGAATACATTGGATATGCCGGCCAGCAGCCCATTTCTTTTAAAAATCCGGCAGGATTGCGAACCATAAGGAGCCACCATGCCCACAACACTGCGCCGCCTGTTGATTGTGTCTGCCCTCGGTTTGGCCACGCTGGCCGCCTATTTGCTGCTCTGGCCCGTGCCCGCGCAGCCTGTGGCTTGGCAAACGCCCACGCCTGCGCCTTACGCAGGTGCGCATGCGGTGAACACCAAGCTGGCGAATTTGCAGACCATCGAAATCGGCAGAGAAACCGGCCCAGAACATTTGGCCTTTGGCAAAGACGGCAAACTCTATGCAGCGGTCGCCAGCGGCGCGATTTTGCGAATGAACGCCGATGGCTCGGGACGCGAGAGCTTTGTGAACACCGGTGGCCGCGTACTCGGCTTTGATTTTGATACACAATGCCATTTGATTGCCGCCGATGCGATGCGCGGTCTGCTCTCCATCTCCCCGGATGGCAAGGTCAGCGTCTTAGCAGACCAAGTTGGCGGCGACCCGATTCGCTACGCTAATGCGGTGGCTGTCGCCAAAACGGGGAAGATTTACCTGAGCGATGCCTCCACCCGTTTCGCCCCCAAGCAGTGGGGTGGCACATTTGAAGCCAGCGTGCTCGACATCTTGGAGCAATCCAGCACAGGCCGCGTTATTGAATACGATCCGGCCACAAAAGCCACCCGCATCGTGGCCAAAGGCTTGTCATTTGCCAATGGCGTGGTGCTCTCCAGCAACGAGCGGCATGTCTTCGTGGCAGAAACCGGCAAGTACCGTATCTGGCGCATCGACGTGAACGCGCAAGATCTTGACGTGCGCCAAACCAGCGGCCTGTCTGGCGCGACCCACGTCGTGTTGCCCAACCTTCCCGGCTATCCCGACAATTTGATGCGCGGCCTGCCCGCTGCGGACGGCAAAGCCAAAATCTGGGTCGGCTTGGCCAAGCCGCGTAGCCCCGTCGTTGATGGCATGGCCGAAAAGCCCTTGCTCCGCTCAATCACCCTGCGCCTGCCCCGCTTTCTGTGGCCGATTCCCCCGCGCTATGGCCATGTGATCGCGTTCCTCGAAGACGGCACGGTTGTGCAAGATTTGCAAGACCCCAGCGGCGCGTATCCCGAGACGACTTCGGTGCTGGAAACGCCTGAGCGCCTTTACATCCAGAGCTTGCATGCTCAGCACATCGGCTGGATGAAGCGGCCTTGAGCCGTCAGCCCGACACGCCGAGCAAGGCCCGCGCGCGGATCAGCTCCGCGCCCTCAAACTGCTGTGCCAAATAGCGCTCAACCGCCTGCTGGCGTTGGGGTTCGGAGAGC
>JBJTSL010000178.1:0-16078 GCA_046076625.1 Allobrachymonas sp. | reverse complement strand
GGAGTCTGCCTGATGGCGTTTTTGGCTAGCAATGGCACGATCGCTTCATTCGACAGCCAAATTCTGGCGCAACGCTTTGTGGATGGCGCAGACAATTTCCCTTTGCTCGCTGTGCCCTTCTTTTTACTGGCCGGCGAGTTCATGAATGCGGGCGGTTTGTCCAAGCGCATTGTGAATCTGGGCGTGGCTTGGGTCGGGCATTTTCGTGGTGGCTTAGGTTACGTCGCAGTGTTCGCCGCGATCATCATGGCCTCGCTGTCGGGCTCGGCTGTGGCAGACACTGCAGCATTGGCAGCGATTTTGATTCCGATGATGCGTGCTGCCGGTTATGACGTGAGCCGCAGTGCGGGCCTCGTAGCGTCTGGCGGCATCATCGCGCCGGTGATTCCCCCCTCGATTGGTTTCATCATCTTTGGTGTGGCGGGCAATGTGTCGATCACCAAGTTGTTTCTCGCTGGTATCGTGCCAGGCATCATGATGGGCATCGCAATTGGCATTGCTTGGTGGTGGGTGGCCAAAAAGGAAAATGTACAGCCTTCGCCCAAATTGCCGATGGCTGAGCGCCTGAAAATCACTTTCGATGGTATTTTTGCCTTGCTGCTGCCTGTGGTGATCATTGGAGGCATGAAGACGGGGGTGTTCACGCCTACAGAGGCGGCAGTGGTGGCAGCCGTGTATGCCTTCATCGTAGGCATGTTCATTTATCGCGAACTGAGGTGGGAACAAATCTATGGCCTGTTTCTCGCGGCAGGCAAAACCACCGCCGTCGTGATGTTCCTCGTTGCAGCGGCGATGGTGAGCGCTTGGCTGATCACGATTGCCAATATTCCGAATGAAGTAGCAGATATGCTCGAGCCCTTCATGGACAACAAAACCCTGCTGATGTTCATGATCATGGTGCTTATTGTGGTGGTTGGAACGGCCTTGGATTTTGCGCCCACAGTCTTAATCCTCACACCGGTTCTCATGCCCGTGGTGATTAAGGCGGGTATCGACCCAGTGTATTTTGGCGTGCTCTTCATCATGAACAACGCAATTGGTTTGATCACCCCTCCTGTGGGCACGGTGCTCAATGTGGTCAGTGGTGTGGCCCGCATCACCATGGATCAAGCGTTCAAAGGAGTGTTGCCGTTCCTGATTGCGCAACTCATTGTGTTGTTTTCACTCGTTTTCTTCCCCGAGTTGGTGTTAGTCCCCTTGAAATGGTGGCTGAGCTGATTCATTCTTTCACTCTTATTTTTTCAACCCTGTAGGAGACTCTCAAATGAAACGTCGTAGCCTTGTGGCGCAAGCCGCCCTCGTTGTAGCCGGTGGCCTGTTGGTCGCTTCCAGCGCCTTTGCGCAATTTTCAGACCGCAATATCAAGCTGTCCAATGGCGTGGCTGAAAGCCATCCGGTGGGCGCAGGCGTGAAGAAAATGCAAGAAGTGCTCAATGCCAAGTCTGGTGGCAAACTCAAGATTGCTGCTTTCTGGAGCGGCTCCGCAGGCGGCGATTTGCAAGCCACGCAGGCCCTGCGCGCTGGTACGCAAGAGATGGTGGTCACCTCCAGTTCGCCCTTGGTGGGCATCGTGAAAGAGTTGGGAGTGTTTGACTTGCCCTTCCTTTTTGGCAGCGAAAAAGAAGCCGATGCGGTGCTCGATGGCCCGGCTGGCCAGTACTTCAATAAAAAGTTGGAGGAAGCGGGTTTGGTGAATTTGGCCTACTGGGAAAACGGTTTCCGCAACCTGACTAACAGCAAAAAGCCTGTCACCAAATTCGAAGATTTTGACGGCATCAAAGTGCGCGTGATGCAAAACAACATTTTCCTGGATACGTTCAAAACCCTGGGTACCAACGCTGTACCCATGGCCTTTGGCGAAGTGTTCACCGCGCTGGAAACAAAAACCATTGACGGTCAAGAAAATCCTTTTGTGACGATTGACACCTCCAAGTTCTACGAAGTGCAAAAGTTCCTGAGCGTCACGCGCCACGCCTACACACCTTTCCTCGTGCTCTACAGCAAACAAATGTGGGACAAGTTGAGCCCGCAAGAGCAGGCTGTGCTGCGCGAAGCAGCCATCGAAGGACAAAAAGTGCAACGTGCTGCGATTCGTGACCTTGATGGCAAGTCCCTGGCCTCTTTGAAGGCACGTGGCATGCAAGTCAATGAAATCGCGCCCGCAGAACAGCGCCGTATGTTCGAGAAGGTCAAGCCTGTCTATGACCGCAACGCAGCCACGATTGGCGCAGATGCCATCAATGTCGTGGTTGATGCCCTGAAGAAAGCGCGCGGCGGTTAATTTGTTGTTCACAGCGGGTGCTGGCAGCAGCATCCGCGTGTATCCTTGAAGGCATGGACTCCATGCCTTTTTTATTGCTCCCCGAACTCTTCACCGACGCCGAAGGCCGCGCCAAGTTTCGCGACATCCGTCTTGACCTCAGCGAAGGCTCGCCCGCTGCGCGCCTGAGTGCGCTGAAGCAGGGCAGTGGCCACCAATTCCGCATGAGCCCTGTGGGCTTCCGCAGCCAATTCCATTGCACCACCACACCCCAGTGGTTGATCGTGCTGCAAGGCGCAATGGAAATTGGCCTGCAAGACGGTACTTCACGCATCTTCAAAGCGGGGCAAGGTTTTTTTTCCAACGACACTTTGCCACCCGATGCAACGTTTGACGACAAGCTGCACGGACATTGGAGCCGGCAAGTAGGCGATGAGCCTCTGGTGACGGTATTTGTGCGATCCGATGCAGCTGCTTGAAAAACAAGCCTAGATACCGGGACGCTCAATCAACTCAATCTTGTAGCCATCGGGATCGGTGATGAAGGCGATCACCGTGTTGCCGCCCTTGACCGGGCCAGGCTCGCGAGTAATCGCGCCGCCCAGCCGTGCAGCTTGCTCGCGCACGGCGGCACATGTGGCCGCAACATTTTGTACCCCAATGGCGATATGGCCATATGCGCTGCCCAGCTCGT
The DNA here is from genome assembly GCA_046076625.1 of Allobrachymonas sp. Classification (GTDB taxonomy): domain Bacteria; phylum Pseudomonadota; class Gammaproteobacteria; order Burkholderiales; family Burkholderiaceae_C; genus JANMDU01. The sequence goes on along the minus strand of JBJTSL010000178.1, from coordinate 13,124 downwards.
AGCTGTCCACACCATAGTTATAGGTCAGCTCGATTTCTGCATGCTCAGGATTCGTTCCGTAGCCGACGAAAGCGAGCGAGTATTTTTGCTCAGGGCGGTCAGTCGTGCGCAATAGTTGCATGCCCATGACTTGGGTGTAGAAATCAATCGCGCGCTGGAGATTGCCGACGCGCAGCATAGTGTGCAGGAGTCTCATCAGTGTTCCTTCAAAATCTTCAATGCTTGCCTTTGTGGAAGCCGTGTTCTTTGGCTGCTTCTTTGGCGACTTGCTCGGGTACAGCTTCCAAAGGCGTGGCCATGGAATCGTTCCAGCGATTCAAGAAGCCAAACATCGCCACCACGCCGAGAATTTCAACAATCTGGCCTTCACTCCAATGCCGGGACAACTCGGCAAAGAGATCATCCGTCACGGCATTGGGCTGCGAGGCGGCGGCAAGTGCGAAGTCGAGTGCGATTTTTTCGGCTGGCGTGTACAAGTCGCTGCTCGCATAGTTCCACATCGCAGCGAGTTTGTCGTCTGCAATACCGAAATTCTTCGCTCCCAAAAGCGTATGCGCTTGGCAATACAAGCAGCCACTGGCCTTGCTGGCCATATGGCCAATCAAGCGACGAAAGCCCAAATCCACCTCGCCTTCAGGAGTCATCACAGCGGCATTGAGCTGGGCAAATGCTTTGACGAGATGCGGCTTGCGCTGCATGGTGAGCACGCTGTTGGGCGTGAAACCGAGTGTGCCGAGGAAGAAATCGAAATGCGACTTCAGTTCAGGCGTGGTTTCGGGGCTTAAGGGTTTCAACCGGGACATGGACGCTCCTGCGTTGTATACAGTCAAAGAGTTTAACCACTCGGAGAGCTACATGACCAAGCCCATTTCACGCCGCCAATTTGTCAACACAGGCTCAGCGCTCTCGGCCGCTTTGGCTTGGCCTGCTTTGGCGCAAGCTGCGCCCGTGAAAATCTTGGTGGGGTTTCCGCCCGGCGGCTCTGCAGACGCGACGGCGCGCTTGGTGGCTGAGAAGATGAGCGCGAGCTTGGGGCAGCCGGTGATCGTGGAGAACCGCCCCGGTGCTGGTGGCCGCATTGCCGCGCAAGCTGTCAAAGATGCTGCGGCCGATGGCAACACACTGATGCTTGTGCCGATGGCGGTGATGGTGGTGCAGCCGGTGGTCTTCAAAAGCATCAAGTACGACACCACCAAGGACTTCACACCGATTGGCAATGCCGCCACCTTCCCTTTGGCATTGGCCACCGGCCCAGCCACGCCGGCCAAAAATGTGGCTGAGCTGATTGCTTGGATCAAGGCCAATCCGAACCAAGCCAACTATGGCTCGCCCGCGACGGGCTCGCTGCCGCACTTTTTGGGCGAAATGCTCGGCCAAGCAGCGGGTGTGAAGATGCAGCATGTGCCCTTCCAAGGCGGTGCGCCGCTGATGACAGCGCTGCTCGGTGGCCAACTGCCCATGGGCTTTGACACGCCGCTGGAGTTTGCGGAAAATCACCGCGCCGGCAAGCTGCGCATTCAGGCTGTTTCCAGCCCACAGCGCATGGCGCAGTTCCCAGATGTGCCCACACTTCGTGAGGCGGGCATCAATATCGAGGCCAGTGCCTGGTTTGGCATCTTCGGCCCGGCTGGCATGCAGGCCGCTCGGGTGGATGCTTTGTCTACGCAGATTCAGGCCGCGCTCAAGCAAGCGGATGCGGTGTCAAAACTAAGTAATCTGGGTCTCACGGCAACTCCTGAAAACAGCATCCAAATGGCCCAGCGTATGGCAGCAGACAAAGCGCGGTGGGAGCCCGTCATCAAGGCCACAGGCTTTCAGGCAGATTGACTTGAAATCGCCGGACTCACACCGTGTAGTTCAGCGCCATTCGCCCGCCGTCCACAGTGACGATTTCTCCCGTGATGTAGCTTGCGGCATCACTGGCCAGCCACGCGACGACCTGCGCAATTTCTGAAGGCTCGCCCAAGCGGCGCATTGGCGTACGGCTCATGATCTTGGCTTTGGCGGCTTCATCGGTGAGCACAGCTTGGGCGGCCAATTCGGTGGCAATCGTGCCGGGCGCGACGGCGTTCACGCGAATGCCGTGGTCAGCCAAGGCCAGCGCCGCCACGCGTGTGAGTTGGTTGATGCCGCCTTTGCTCATGTTGTAGCTGGCGATGCTAGGAATCGCCAGCACACCATTGACCGAACTCATGTTGATGATGCTGCCCCTTGTGTTGCCAGCCACCATGGCACGCGCCGCCGCTTGCGCCATGAGGAAGCTGCCTTTGAGGTTGACACGGATCACCGTATCAAAATCGTCTTCGCTCACATCGAGAAAGGGTGCAGCTTTGAAGATGCCGGCGTTGTTGATGAGCACATCAATGCGGCCATGCAGCGCCAGCGTTTTTTCCACCAATGCGTCAATCTGCGGTTTGTGCGATACATCGCAATGCATGTAGCTGGCTTGCAGCTTGGCGGCCAAGGCAAAACCCGCCGCATCGTTCACATCTGCAAGCATCACTTTCGCGTCCTCGCGGGCAAAGCGCTGAGCGCAGGCCGCACCGATGCCCTGCGCCGCGCCCGTGATGATCACCACTTTGCCTTGCAACCCCAGTTGAATGCTGTTGTTCATCGTATTTTTAGCCAAAATCAGCCGTTGGCCGGCATAAAATCTACACAATTTGCTACTAATTCAGTAGCGGTACGCTGGATCTGCGAGACGGCTTTGCCCGGCGAATACAGCGACGAGCCAATGCCAAAACCGTTCGCACCCGCTTGCCAATAAGCTGTCATATTGCTCGCCCCGATACCGCCCACTGGGATCAGCAAGGCATCGCGCGGCAACACAGCCCGCATGGCCTTCAGGGCAGATGGCGATAATATCTCCGCAGTGAACAGCTTGATCGCATCTGCGCCGCAGGCTAGGGCGGCAAAGGCTTCTGTTGGCGTGGCCACACCGGGAATCGCCAGCAGGCCGGTTGCTTTGGCCGCGCTTACGACAGCGGCATTGAAATTCGGTGCAATCACCAGTTGCCCACCCGCGGCTTTGACTTGATGCACTTGATCAACTTCGAGCACTGTGCCAGCGCCGAGCAGTGCCTCCGGTAAAGCCTCGCGCAGCGCGCGAATACTGTCAAATGGCAGCGGTGAATTGAGCGGCACCTCCAAAATCCGAAAGCCGGTATCCCACAATGCCCGCCCCACCTGTGGGGCTTCCTGGGGTGTGAGGCCGCGCAGGATGGCGATCAGCGGGCAGTGGGCGAGTGCAGTTCGAAGCGCAGAGGAAGACATGCCCAGATCATAGAGGCAGGAAGCTCAGCCCAGCCGCTTTCCTTGGGCATCAAAGCCATGCAATTTGCCGGGCAGAGGCTGTACATGAACCGTGCTGCCCAGGCTTGGGCTGTTCATGCTTTCCGAGATGCGCACGATCAAATTGGGCACAGCGTTCTTGCCCACGATGCAATAGAGCAGCTTTTCTGCGCCCAGCATCTCAATGCTCTGCACCTGCGCGGCCAGGCCGGTGCTCTCCAAGCGCAAATGCTCGGGGCGAATGCCGAGGGTGGTCAAAGCCGTATCTTTAAGATCAAATGGGCCACTCGCCGGCATGGAATTTGCGCCGAATGCTATTAACTCAGTAGCATCTTGAACGGCGAGCAGGTTCATTGGCGGGCTGCCAATGAAGCTGGCCACGAAGGTGGAGGCGGGGGTGTGATAGACCTCCTCGGGGGTGCCGAACTGCTCCACATGGCCGCCATTGAGCACCATCAGGCGCTGACCCAGCGTCATGGCCTCGATCTGGTCGTGCGTCACAAAGAGAGACGTGATGCCCAGCTCGCGGTGCAGTTTTTGGATTTCGATGCGGGTGGAGGCACGCAGCTTGGCATCTAGGTTTGACAGCGGCTCGTCAAACAAAAACACCTGCGGCTGGCGCACGATCGCCCGCCCCATTGCCACGCGCTGGCGTTGGCCGCCAGAAAGCTCGCGCGGCTTACGCTTCAAGTACGGCTCCAGCTCCAGCATCTTCGCCGCTTTGGCCACGCGCTGCTCAATCTCGGCAGCAGGCACTTTGGCGATTTTCAGACCATAGGCCATGTTCTCAAACACGCTCATGTGAGGATAGAGCGCATAGTTTTGGAAGACCATCGCGATGTCGCGTTCAGCGGGCTCCAGATCGTTCACCACTCTGGGGCCAATCGAAATTTCACCACCCGAGATTTCCTCCAGGCCCGCGACCATGCGCAGGAGTGTGGATTTGCCGCAGCCTGATGGCCCGACGATTACAACGAATTCGCCGTCCTTGATCTCGCCGTTGATGCCATGGATGACTTGATTGGCCGTTGCGCCTTTGCCGTAGCGTTTGATGACTTGTTTGAGGGTAATTTAGGACATAGTTTGCAATCAGCAAGAAGAAATTTTTGAACGCAGAGGACGCGAAGGATTCGCAGAGAGCGCAGAAAACAAAATACAAAAAGCAACCCAAAAGGCTTCAAACCGCGCGAGTGATTTGGATTTCAAGGTCATCAATTTTGTATTTCTTTCTTCTGATTTTTTGCGTCCTCTGCGAATCCTTCGCGTCCTCTGCGTTCAAATGGTATTCAAAAAACTCATTTCTCCGTGTCCACCAAGCCCTTGACGAACCACTTTTGCATCAAGATCACGACGAGCGCAGGCGGTAAAGCAGCCAGGATGGTAGTCGCCATGACGACGTTCCATTCGGTATACGCTTCGCCCGAGATCATGCGTTTGATGCCGAGCACGATGGGGTACATGGTTTCATCTGTGGTCACCAACAGCGGCCAAAGGTATTGGTTCCAGCCGTAGATGAACTGAATCACAAAGAGCGCAGCGATCGAGGTGCGTGAGAGTGGTAGCAGCACGTCTTTGAAAAAGCGCATCGGCGAAGCGCCATCCATTCGCGCGGCTTCAACCAATTCATCGGGCACGGTGAGGAAGAATTGGCGAAAGAGGAAAGTGGCCGTGGCTGAGGCAATCAGAGGCACGGTGAGGCCAGCCATCGAGTTGAGCATCTTCAAATCGGAGACAACTTCATACGTAGGACCGATGCGCACTTCCACGGGCAGCATGAGTGTGACAAAGATCAGCCAAAACACAAGGTTGCGCAGCGGGAAGCGGAAATAGACGATGGCAAAGGCTGAGAGCAAGGAAATCGCGATTTTCCCGATGGCGATGATGAGGGCGCTGCCCAAGCTCACTAGCATCATCGGCCAAGCGGGTGCAAACGTGCTGCCCAGGCTGGTTTTACCGCCCATCAGCGCGAAGCGATAAGTCTCCGCCATGTTGCTGCCGGGCAGCAGCGAGATGGGGCGCGATTGCGCGATTTCTTGTGCGGTTTGGGTGGAAGCCACGAAGGCCAAATACAGCGGAAACGCGACGATTGCAACGCCGATGATGAGGATGGCGTGGGCGGCGAAATCGGTGAGGGGGCGGCGTTCAATCACGTTGTTCTCCCCTCAATAGTTGACTCGCCGTTCAATGAACTTGAACTGAAACACCGTCAGCGCGATCACGATCACCATCAGCACGACAGACTGCGCGGCCGAGCCACCTAAATCGAGCGCTTTGAAGCCGTCGTAATACACCTTGTAAACCAAGATCGCGGTGTCTTTGCCGGGGCCACCTTGCGTGGCGGCATCGATGATGGCGAAGGTATCAAAGAAGGCGTAGATCACGTTGATCACAAGCAAAAAGAATGTCGTGGGCGAGAGCAGGGGGAAGACGATCGTCCAAAAGCGGCGCAAGGGTGATGCGCCATCAATGGCGGCGGCTTCGATCAGTGATTTGGGAATGCTTTGCAATCCTGCGAGGAAGAAAAGAAAGTTGTAGCTGATTTGCTTCCACACAGCGGCAATCACGATCAAGGTCATCGCATCGCCCGATTGCAGCAAATGATTCCAGTTGTAGCCCAAGCGGTTCAAGGTGTAGCTCACCACGCCCATCGGCGATGCGAACATGAACACCCACAGCACGCCCGCGATCACTGGCGCGACGGCATAGGGCCAAATCAGCAAGGTTTTGTAAGCCATCGCGCCATGGATCACGCGATTGGCGCACACGGCTAAGAGCAGAGCAACGGCCAGGCCGACGACAGCGACCAAAACCGAGAAAACGCCTGTGGTTTTGAACGAGGCGAGGTAAGTCGAGTCAGCAAAAAGGTTCTTGAAATTGAGAAAGCCCACAAATTCAGTGGAGGTACCAAATGCATCTTGCTGTAACACGCTTTGGTACAGCGCTTGGCCTGCTGGCCAGAAGAAGAACACCAAGACGATGGCCAGCTGCGGCGCAACCAAAGCCCAAGGCAACCAGCTTGAGCGAAACACCACCCGCTTTTCTACGGCCATGCCTTGATCCTAAAAATATGGGGTTCAAAAGATACGCGAAGTACTATAAAAAGAGTAGCGCCCCGCGCATATTCTATGCCGTCTAGAGGCTATTTTCGCTAAAAATCGAGCGAAAGCAGCCTCTGAAGCCAGTCACTCATTACTTGCCTTTGTTAGCAGCTTCAAAGCGCACCAACAGTTCGTTGCCGCGCTTCACAGCAGAATCCAGCGCTTCTTGCGCCGTTTTCTTGCCAGACCAGACTTGTTCGAATTCCTCGTCGTTGATCGTACGGATTTGCACGAAATTACCGAGGCGAATGCCGCGTGATTTGTCCGTGGTTTTGCGAATCATCTGCGTGACCGACACATCCGTGCCAGGGTTTTGCTTGTAGAAGCCAGATTTTTCGGTCAATTGGAAAGACACGGGGGTGAGTGGCAGATAGCCCGTGCGCTGGTGGCTTCTGGCATCCACTTCAGGCTTGGACAAGTGGGCAAAAAATTGCGCCACGCCTTTGTATTCTTCAGCTTTCTTGCCCGACATGACCCACAGGCTGGCGCCACCAATCACGGTGTTTTGCGGTGCGCCAGGTACGTCTGGATAGTAGGGCAGCGCGCCCGTGCCAGCAGAGAATTTGGCATTGCGCTTGATGTTGCCATACAGGGCTGAAGAGCCCGTCATCATGGCGCATTCGCCCGAGACGAAGGTGGCATCAGCGGCATTGCCGCGGCCTTTGTAAACCATCAAATTGCCTTTGACCATGTTGGCCAAGTTTTCAACGTGGCGCACATGAAGTGGCGTATTGAAGCTCAGCCGAGCGTTCAACCCGCGCATGCCGTTGCCTAAAGTGGCAAATTCGGTGTTATGCCAAGCAGAGAAGCTCTCCAGCTGCGTCCAGCTCATCCAGCTGGAGGTAAAGGGGCATTTGTGGCCAGATGCTTTGAGCTTGGCAGCGGCCAACGCGACTTCTGGCCAAGTTGTTGGTGGCTTTTCCGTGTCAATGCCAGCGGCTTTGAAGGCATCCTTGTTGTAGTGGAAGACGGTGGTCGAGCTGTTGAACGGAAAGCTCAGCATTTGGCCATCAGGCGCGGTGTAGTAGCCGGCGACTGCGGGCACATAAGACTTGGGATCAAACGGGATGCCCGCGTCTTTCATGATTTTGCCAACCGGCACGATGGCTTGTTTGGAGGCCATCATCGTGGCCGTGCCTACTTCAAACACCTGCAAAATATGCGGTGCGTTGCCAGCGCGGAAGGCGGCAATCGCTGCGGTCATGGATTCGTCGTAACTGCCTTTGAAGGTCGGCACGACTTTGTATTGGCTCTGGCTGGCGTTGAAGTCTTTGGCATGGTCGTTGACCCACTCGCCTAAAGCGCCGCCCATGGAGTGCCACCATTGGATTTCGGTTTGTGCAAAAGCGGGCGAGGCCATGGCTGCGGCCAAGGCAAGGGTGCTGAGTGAGTGTTTCATTGAGGGGCTCCAAAAATCACGAAAGATACGACAAGAATGTGACTGTCATATTAAAACCGGCTTTGACCCAGAGATGGTTCGGGTTTGTACGAGTGAAATTCGCGCAGATGACAGCGAGGCTGGCAGGGTCAACCCCATCCGCTGGCATTCCGTTACACTGCACAGCGTCATTTTTAGGAGAGGATTGAGAATGAAAACGACATGGGCAGGCATGGCCTTGGCACTACTGGCGGGTGCATCGAGCATCGCAGGGGCGCAAACCAACCCCAAAGCGGAAGTCACGCTGTATTTCCAGCACTACTGGCCACAAACCGCGCTCACGGTGAAAGAACTCGTCACGCCTTGGTGCGACACCGTGGCCAAAGAATCCAACCAGCGCATCCGCTGCGTCACCTTGCCAGCCATGAGCGGCGGTGGTACGCCTGCGCAGCTCGTTGATCGCGTGAAAGAAGGCGTGGACGATCTGGTGCTCACGGTGCTTGGCTACACGCCGGGGCGCTTTCCGCGCATGGAGGTATTTGAGCTGCCCTTCATGACGAAAAACGCCGAGGCTGCTTCCAAAGCCGCTTGGGATTACATGAACAAACACGCGATGCAAGAGTTCACCGGCATGAAAGTGCTGGCCATGTGGGTGCATGACGAAGGGCAGATCCACACCAAGGGCAAGCAGATCAAAACCCTGGAAGACTTTAAAGGCATGAAGATGCGTGCCCCCTCGCGCGAAACCACCAAGCTTTTGCAGGCGCTGGGTGCAACGCCCGTGGGCATGCCCATCACCGGCGTGACAGAAGCGATCACCAAGGGCACGATTGACGGCACGATGGTGCCTTGGGATGCAGCCACTTCGTTCCGTATTCACGAAGCGGCGAATCTTCACACTGAAACGCCAGCCGGAAGCCCGGCGCTTTACACGATTGGGCTGCTGTTTGCGATGAACGAGAAGCGCTACAACGCGTTGCCTGCCGATCTCAAGGCCATCATTGACAAACACTCGGGCGCGCAACTGTCCGCCAAGATGGGCAAGATGTGGGACGATTCCGCTGCGCCGGCGCGCGCTAAGGCGGTGGCTGCGGGAAACCAGTTCTACACATTGCCTTCGGCTGAAGTGGCCCGTTGGGCTGAGGCGGCCAAGCCCGTGCAAGCAGACTGGATGATTGACATGCACAAACGCGGCATTGACGGTCGGGCCTTGTTTGACGATGCCAAGCTGCTGCTCTCCAAGTATGAAAATGCTGCCGCAGCTGTCAGCAAACCGGCGAAAAAGCCGGTGAACAGGCCAACAAACAAGGCAGCACAGACCCCATGAGGCTGTGCGCCCAAGCTGCGAGGTAAAATCACAGCATGTTCCACAGCCTCTGGATGTACACCATGAATCGCTGTCTTTTGCTGCTATGCAGCCTCTCATTAGCCGCTGCGGTGCAGGCGCAACTGTCCGAGCCTTTGCCGGTCAATGAGAATGCCATCCTTCAAACCGGCACGCCGGGCTTGCGCAAATTTCCAGATAAAGCATTGCGCGGCACCTTTAAAGTGGTGCAAACGCCAGACATCTTGATTGACGGCAAGCGCGAGCGGCTCTCGCCCGGTTCGCGCATTCGAGATACAAGCAATCGGCTGGTGATGTCGGCAAGCATCACCGGTGCCGAGCTGACGGTGAATTTCGTGCGCAATCCGCAAGGCGACGTGCATGAGGTGTGGATTCTCACCGAGCTGGAAGCCAAGCAGAAAATCAAAACCAACACGCCCGCCAACAATTTCAGCTTCGCGTCTGATGGCGATGCCGTCAAGCGCGACGATGGCAAAACTCCCTTCAGTCAACTGCCAAAGTTTGACCCCATCGTGCGGCAGCAGCCTGCCCCGAAGTAGCCGTTCCTCTACCACCGCTTTTTAAGCTAAATCGGCAGTTCGCCGTCATCAAATCTGCGTCATTTGCTATGTAATTAATAGCATTTAGTGCATCTCTCAGGAATCTTTGCCATGAGCAAAAAAGTCTTCATCAAAACCTTTGGCTGCCAAATGAACGAGTACGACTCGGACAAGATGGTGGATGTCTTGCACGCCGCCGATGGCTATGAGAAAACCGACAACGTGGATGAGGCCGATTTGGTGCTGTTCAACACCTGCTCGGTGCGCGAGAAAGCGCAGGAGAAAGTGTTTTCCGATCTCGGGCGAGTCAAGCATTTGAAGGCCAAGGGCGTGAAGATTGGCGTGGGCGGCTGTGTGGCCAGCCAAGAGGGCGAGGCCATCGTCAAGCGTGCGCCTTATGTGGATGTGGTGTTTGGCCCGCAAACCCTGCATCGCCTGCCTGAGTTGCTCGCCAAACGGGAGCAGACCAGCCGCTCGCAGGTGGACATTTCCTTCCCAGAGATTGAGAAGTTCGACCATCTGCCGCCCGCGCGACGCGAGGGCGCGAGCGCCTTTGTGAGCATCATGGAAGGTTGCTCCAAGTATTGCAGCTACTGTGTAGTGCCCTATACGCGCGGCGAAGAAGTCAACCGGCCGCTAGATGACGTGCTCTTGGAGGTGGTGCAACTGGCGCAGCAGGGCGTGCGCGAGATCAATTTGCTCGGGCAGAACGTGAATGCTTATCGGGGTGCGATGGGCAACACGGCAGAGATTTGCGATTTCGCCACGCTGCTCGAGTATGTGAGTGAGATTCCCGGCATCGAGCGTATCCGCTACACCACGAGCCACCCCAATGAGTTCACGCCGGCTTTGATAGAAGCCTATGCGCGTCTTCCCAAACTTGTGAACCATTTGCACCTGCCCGCCCAGCATGGCTCGGACAAGATTCTGGCGGCCATGAAACGCGGCTACACCAGCCTGCAATACAAAAGCGTCATCCGCAAGCTGCGCGTTCTACGCCCACAGCTGTCGTTGTCTACCGATTTGATCATCGGCTTCCCGGGCGAAACGGCAGATGACCATGGCAAGACCATGAAGCTGATCGAGGATATGCGCTTTGATAATTCCTTCAGCTTCATCTTCAGCCCCCGGCCCGGCACGCCAGCGGCGAGCCTGCACGACGACACGCCGCATGAGGTGAAGCAGCAGCGTTTGCTTCAAGTGCAAAAAGCGATCAACGAGAACACGCATGCGTTCAGCGATACCTTGGTGGGGCGCGGTGTGCGCGTCTTGGTGGAAGGGCCTTCGCGCCAGTCCAAGCCTCACGCACCCGAGCTGATGGGGCGCACCGAATGCAACCGTGTGATCAATTTTGCCGCTTCACCTGCCGCCATGTTGCGCCTGCCCGGCCAGATTTTGGAGATTGCGGTGACGCAGCGCATGGGCTTTTCGCTGCGCGGGGAGCTGGCTCGCGCTGACGCGCCCGAACCGATTGCCGCTTGACGCGCCATGTCGCCTGCTCTGCGCTGGGATATCTTCTGCCGCGTCATTGACAATTTTGGCGACATTGGCGTGTGCTGGCGGCTGGCGCGTGCGCTGGCAGTGCGCGGGCAATCGGTGCGGCTGTGGGTGGACGATGCATCGGCGCTGGCTTGGATGTCACCCGAGGGTTGCGCAGGTGTGGCGGTGCACACCTGGCAGCCCCATCAAGCCATGCCGCCGGGCACGATGCCTGCCGATGTGGTGATTGAAGCCTTTGGCTGCGACATTGATCATGCTTGGATTGCTATGAATCGAGGAGCACCCTACGCAGATTTTGTGCCGGCGAACAGCTCAAGAAGCCTTAAAAAATCACCTGTTTGGATCAATCTGGAGTATCTGAGCGCCGAAAGCTTTGTGCAGCGCAGCCATCGTCTGCCCTCACCCGTCATGAGCGGGCCAGCGGCAGGCATGGGCAAGTGGTTTTTCTATCCTGGCTTCACGATCGGAACAGGCGGTGTGCTGCGGGATATGGAAATCGCTGCTGGCTTGCAGACTGCCAACACACCACGCCGAATCAGCCTGTTTTGCTACGAGCCGAGCGCGCTGGCGCAACTGCTTGACCAACTTGCACAAGCCGAGCAAGCCAGCGAACTCATGGTGCTGCCTGGACGCGGCCAAGTGGCGTTCAAGACGGTTTTTCAAAACAAAAACCAGTATGCGCCGGCATGGAATATGCGTAGAGTGCTATTCATTCAGGAGTTATCCGCTATGCCGCAAACGCACTACGATGCGCTGCTGCAGCGCTGCGATCTGAATTTCGTGCGTGGGGAAGACTCTTTGGTGCGAGCGCTGTTGGCGGGACAAGCTTTTGTCTGGCAGATCTATCCGCAAGAGGACGGCGCGCATGCACGCAAGCTCGAAGCCTTTCTGGACTGGCTGCAGGCGCCGCCCGATTTACGCGAATTTCATCGCGTTTGGAACGGTTTGGAAGTTGCACCGTTGCCGCCCCTGGCCCTCAAAAATTGGCAAACCTGTGCCCAAGCCGCGCGTGAACGCCTGCTGTCGCAAGCCGATCTGGCCACGCAACTGCTTGATTTTGTTCAGGAAAAGAGAAATTCCAGCCCTTGAGGCACAGCCTGAGCATCGTAAATCGGGTTAAAATCAAAGGCTTTGCTGCAAAGCGGCAAGCATCTTAATCAGGTTGGTCCGATTGCGGCCTACCCCTTGAAAGTACACCATGAAAATCGCCCAAGAAATGCGCGCCGGCAACGTGATCATGCACGGCAAAGACCCGATGGTCATCCTCAAAACCGAATACAGCCGTGGCGGCCGCAACTCGGCCACCGTGCGCATGAAGCTCAAAAGCCTGATCGCCAACTTTGGCACCGAAGTCGTCTTCAAGGCCGATGACAAGATGGACCAGATCATCTTGGATAAGAAAGACTGCAGCTACTCTTACTTTGCTGACCCAATGTACGTGTGGATGGATGGCGACTACAACCAATACGAAGTCGAAGCTGAGAACATGGGCGATTCGCTCAACTACCTCGAAGAAGGCATGACGGCAGAGGTTGTGTTCTACGAAGGCAAGGCCATCTCGGTAGAACTGCCCACCAGCGTTGAGCGTGAGATCACTTGGACGGAGCCTGCTGTCAAAGGCGACACCTCTGGCAAAGTGCTCAAGCCCGCAAAAATTGCCACTGGCTTTGAAATTGGCGTGCCGATTTTTGTGGCTCAAGGTGATCGCGTCGAGATCGACACTCGTACAGCGGAGTATCGCAAACGTGTTTGATTTGTTGCTATGCAACAAATGCAAGTCCAGTTGTACGACTGCGACAAGTTGAGAAAAAGACTCTGCACAGATTCTTTTTTTTTGGGGCTTGCTTGCTATGATGCGCGTCGAACATCCAACGAACTGCACCAAAATAATGGGTTTCAAGTACAGCTTATTTGTCAACGGCAAATCCCTTGGGCCGTATGAGAGACGCATGATTGTGGGCATGCGCGTGAAG